>JBILGF010000492.1:0-2682 GCA_044351195.1 Burkholderiales bacterium | reverse complement strand
CGAACCCGCTGCGCAGGAAGCGCCGGTTGCTTCAAGCCCGGCCGGCCGGCGCGACACCGACCAGCCCGGGGCACGCGCCGAGCGGGCGGGCCGGCGCGACACCGACAAGCTGGTGGTGAAGGACAACACCATCCGCATCGACACCGCACGACTGGACCAGGTGCTGAACCTGTCGGGCGAGATCGGACTCACCAAGAACCGGCTGACCTGCCTGCGTACCGAGATCATGCAGGGGAAAACATCGAGCGAGGTGTTCCGGGCTCTCGACGAGGCGGTGAGCCAGCTCGACCTTCTGGTAGGCGATCTGCAGAACGCGGTGATGAAGACCCGCATGCAGCCGGTAGGCCGGCTGTTCCAGAAGTATCCGAGGATGGCGCGCGACCTTGCACGGCAACTCGGCAAGGAACTCGACCTCGAACTCTCGGGCGAGGAGACCGAGCTCGACAAGACGATGGTCGAGGAACTGAACGACCCGCTGGTGCACCTGGTACGCAACGCCGCCGACCACGGCATCGAATCGCCGGAGGACCGGCGCATGGCCGGAAAGCCCGAGAAAGGCACGGTGCGTCTGTCGGCCCGCCAGGCCGGCGATCACATCGTGATCGAGATCAGCGACGACGGGCGTGGCATGCGCCCGGACTTGCTGCGCAGGAAGGCCGTCGAGAAGGGACTGCTCGACGTGGAGTCTGCCGGAGCGCTCGACGACCGCCAGGCCCTGCACCTCATATTCATGCCCGGCTTCTCGACCAAGGATACGGTGTCCAGCGTCTCCGGCCGCGGCGTGGGCATGGACGTGGTCAAGAGCAACATCCAGAAACTGAACGGTCGCATCGAGATCACCTCGGAGCCTGGCATCGGCAGCCGCATCTCGATCTCGCTGCCGCTGACCCTGGCCATCCTGCCCGTGCTGGTGGTGCGGGTGGGCGAGCAGCCGTTCGCGGTGCCGCTGTCGATGGTGCGCGAGATCATCCCGATCCGCGCCAACGAGGTGCAGTCGGTGTCGGGCCGCGCGACCATGGTCGTGCGCGACGAGGTGTTGCCGGTGCGCACGCTGTCCGGGCTGATCGGTTGGCCGCAACCGGCGCAGCCGCGCTATGGCGTCCTGTTGCAGGCGGCGCTGTCCTCGCTGGTGCTGGCCGTCGACAGCTTCATCGGGCGCGACGACGTGGTGATCAAGCCGCTCGACCAGATCAAGCCCAGGGGCGTGGCGGGGGCGACGCTCGCCGGGGACGGGTCGGTGGTGCTGGTGCTCGACATGGAGGCCCTGCTCGCCGACACCGGCCACGACGATCCGGCAACGCTGTTCGCGCACGCGGCCTGATCGCAGCATCGGGGGCGGGTCGCGGGGCGTGGGGCGAAGGGCGCGGATGGTGCCGGGCGAGGCAGGGCGGGGGGCGTGCTAACATCGATCGCTTCCATGCTTTCACGATGCTGCGCGACTGACCCACGATGTCCGGCCTAGCCACCCTGCCCCAGTCCCCGCATGTGAGCATCCTGCGGCTGAAGGACGTGTGGCTGATCTCCGCCGGCCATGCGATGACGCACTGGTACACGGCCACCTTCTATCTGCTGCTGCCGCTCATCGGCAGCGAGCTGGGCCTGTCCTACGTGCAGATCGGCTTCATCATGACCGTGCAGCATGCGGTCGGTGCGGCATCGAACCTGCCCGCCGGCATGCTGGTCGACCGTTACGGCAAACGCGGCCTGATGATGGCCGCATCCCTGTTCTGGGTCGGGTTCCCCTACCTGATGATGGGCTTCACCAGTACCTACTGGGTGCTGCTTGCCTGCGTCACGCTGGTCTCGGTCGGCAACAACATCTGGCATCCCACCGCCATCTCGACGCTCGCCGAGCGCTACCCCGCGCGCAAGGGCGTCACCCTCTCGGTGCACGGGATGGGCGGCAACGTGGGCGAGGCTGTCGCGCCCCTGGTGGTCGGTGCCCTGCTCGCCGCCTTCACCTGGCGCGAGGTGGTGGTGATGAACGTAGTGCCCGGTGTGTTCGCATCGCTGCTCATCCTGGCGATGCTCGGCGCCCTGCCGACCCTGCGCATCGGCCAGGCGATCGGCCAGGCGATCGGCCAGGCGGATGACGCCGGGTCGCCGGCTCCCGCCGGAAAGCCGCCTGCGGCGGCGCAGCCGCGCCCCGACTGGTCGGCGCAGATGGCTGAATCGGCATCCCTGCTGCGCAACCGCGCGATGATGCTGATCTGCACCAGCGCGGCGTTTCGCACCATGACCCAGACCGGGCTGCTGGTATTCCTGCCGCTGTACCTGACCCGCGAACTCGGCTTCTCGCTGTTCGCCACCGGCGCATGCCTGTTCGCGCTGCAGGCCGCCGGCTTTGCCGCCTCGCCGATCGCAGGCCATCTGTCCGACCGGATGGGCCGATCGCGGATCGTCGCCGGCTCGATGCTCATGAGTGCCGTGGTGATCGGCGTGATGCTGCTGGCACCGGGCACGCTGCTGTTCGTTTTCTGCACGGCGCTGCTCGGGTTCTTCCTCTATGCCGTGCGGGCGGTGCTGCAGGCCTGGATGCTCGATGCCACGCCTGCCAATGCGTCGGGCTCGGCCGTCGGCATCATGTTCTGCACCCAGGCGATCGGCGCGGCCGTGGCCCCGCTGCTCGCCGGCTGGGTGGCCGACACCTGGGGCCTGTTCGCCGTGTTCTATTTTCTCGCC
>JBILGF010000490.1:0-2694 GCA_044351195.1 Burkholderiales bacterium | reverse complement strand
GCACGAAGGCCCTGAAGGCGGGAAATGACGCTGAAGTGGGCCGCTGATGGGCCGCCTCGGCGATGGGCATATCTGCCGCAGGTCCGGCCGCGGGTTGCGCCGCGGCTGGCGGCGGCGGTTGTTCCGGTACGGGTCGTGGTTGATCGGCTGCGTGAGCGATCGTCGCTGCAATGCGACGCTGCGCACACTGGCCGGCGTGCTGTGGTGGCTGCTGGCGCGGCTGTTCGCAGCGCTGCTGGCCTGGCTGACCGATCGCGAGGTCAGTTCCAGCCAGCCGCCGGATCCGGACTCGACGCGCAAGCGGTGAATCCGGTGCAGTCGGCTCGATGAAACCGTGGCAGCAACAGTCGTGGCAGTGCAGTACTGCCGGGGGGCGAAAGCCCCCCGGTTTTTTCACGTTGCCGGAAGCCTGGCGGCTGTAGAGAATACGACCATCGTGAATGAACTGATTGCGGGTCCCGTCCCGCGTGATCCACTGCTCGGTTGGGCCGGCCTCGATGCCGTCGGGCGCATCGTGTCGCTGGGCGGCGGCCTTGCCCCGGATGCATCGGTGGGTATCGCTTCAGCGTGCGAGGCCGCCACGCAGGCGGGGGGCATCCCGCGCCTGCACATCGGAATGCGGCTGGTCGATGCGCTGGATGAACCGCACGCCATCGAGCGTTTCATCACCGGGGCGGTGGCCGCTGGTCCGTCGGGCGATCCGCAGGTCCATCGCTGCCACATCGCCTGGGCGCGGCCGCCCGGAGACGACGCCGGCACCGGTGTCGACCGTGTGTCTGCGGATGCATCCACTGTCGCCCGTCCTCACGGCGTCGCGTTCGACCTGCGGCTGCGTTGCGCGTTCCCGCAATCGGGCCCAGCGCGTTTTGCCGCCGAGTTCCATGCGGCACCGGCTGCCTCGGCGGCTGCAGATCCTGCGCACCGGGGGCCACTCGCCCCGCCACCGATTGCGGCGGCCAATCCCGAAGCCGCTGACATCTGGCGGCTGGGCAGCGCGCTCTATTCGGCGACGGTGGTGCCAGCGTCCAGTCGGCCGGTCGGATTGATCCGTTTTGCGCTGCATCCGGTCGCCCTGCCACGGCTGGCGGCGGTGGCCGACCTCGAGCCCTGGATGGCCGTATCACTGGTGCGGCTGGCGGCGAGCGCAGCGATGCTCGGTATCGAGGCGGTCGCCGCCCGCACTGGCACCCGCGAGCTGACCGTGTGGGTCCGCGATGGCGCGGGATGCGCGATGTTATGTGAGCACTGGCTTTCGGCGATGGCCGCCAGCCCGCTGGTCGGCAGCCAGTGCCGGCTGGTGGTCGGGCCGACTGCGGCGTGGTGCGTGATGCCCGCTGATGGCAGGGTGCTCGGCCACCTGCTCGATGCGCTCGATACGGTCTACGAACCCACAGACTCGCGGCCGATGCGCGCGCCGATTCCAGTCAGCAGCCTCGCGCGCGAACGCGATGTCGACGAGCGGCGCGATGCACTGACCGGTACGCTGGTCGAACTGGTCGCGTCGGGACGTGCACGCCTGGCTGGCGAGCCGGTGATCGATACACCGACCGGCCTGCGGGCGGGGATGCACCTGCGGGCCGAGTTCCGCTCACTGTTCGCGGTGGCCGACCTGGTCGACTATCTGCCCGACATCGTCGTGGACGACGTTGCCGCCGATGCCTTGAACGTCTGGCTCGCGCAGGCGATCCGGACAGCCCCGCTGGCTGCGGGCAGCGAGGCCCCGAAGGTGCTGCAGGCACGTATCTCGCCGTCGCAACTGCGCCGCATCGACTCACTCGAGCCCGTGATCGCCGCCTTGAAGGCTGCATGCGGGGGCATGGCGCCCTGTCTGATGCTGCCCGAAGCGGCCGTGCATCGCGATGCCTATGTGGTGATCGATGCCGCCGCACAGGTGCGCGCCATGGGCGCCACCGTGGGTGTCGACGACTATCGGGGCCTGCTGCCGCCGGCGCAACTGGCGCAGGCCGGTGTCGGGGCGCTGCGGTTGCATCGTGCGCTGGCGCGCGAGCTCGGTGAGCGAGCGTTCGCCGGTGCGCGCCTGCGCGACCTGCTGGCGCGCGCGCGCGCCAGCGGCCTGTCGGTGCTGGTGACTGGCCTGGATGACCGAACGGCCGTGGCTGCCGCTGGCGCTGCCGGTGCGCTGCACCTGTCCGGTGCGGCATTCGGGCGGGCGCAGCGGTTCGCCCCACGCCCGGACTGACCGCGCGGCAGTCCGGGCCGGAGCGCACCGCAACCGCCCTTCCATCTGCTTCCCTCCGTATCCCGACCTCGCCCACGCAGGAGCGCTCCCATGGCCAAGGACCTGTTCGAACTGATCGCCGACCTGGCACACGACGAGCTGCCTTTCAGCGAGATCCATCTGGTCGAAGGTGCGCCGGTCGCACTGAAGTTGCCTGGCGGACTGCGCGACCTGCACGACGAGGGGCTGGTGCCCCGGCATGCGATCGAACAGTTCCTCGACCGCGTGCTGCCCGGATGGCAGCCTGCGCTGGCTGGCTGCCAGTCGATCGACAGCGCGGTCGAACTGCCGTCCGAAACCCGGCTGCGGATGAATGTGCACTGGGCGAACGCCGGGCAGAGCCTGCGCCTGGTGATGCGCCGCATACCGCGCGACCCGCTGCTGCTGAAGGACACCGGGCTGCCGCCGTTCCTGCCCAGGCTGCTTCTGGAAAGCGGAAAGGGCCTGGTCATCGT
>JBILGF010000489.1:0-2697 GCA_044351195.1 Burkholderiales bacterium | reverse complement strand
ACGGCACGTCAACGCGTGTATCGAAGGGCGCGGGCTTCGGCGGCTTCGCGGGCTTCACGGGGGCCGCCTTCATCTCCGGCTTCATCTCAGGAGCCATCATGACCGGAGCCGGTGCCGCTGCCATCGTCTTGGCTGCCGCTGCCGGTGCTGCCTTGCGCGGCAGCAGGTCGGGATCGCACTCCTGGGTTGCCTGTGCCGGCGTCCAGGTGGCCGTGCGCACGCAGGTGCCGTAAGCGGCAGCGCGCACGGCCCCGCCACTTGCAGCGATCAGGTACGCGCCCCTGTCCGCCTGTGCATACGCAAAGCCGGCAGTCATCATGATTGCTGCGGCGGAAAGATTCAGACCGCTGAGGATTCGATTCTTGATCACTTCACTATGCTCCACGACTTCCTCCTTATTCTTACGAGGCGAAGTATTTCCAAAATGGCGAGGGATTCTGCCGAAGCGTCGCGACCCGGCAACAACCAATCCGGCAACTAAATTCGACGATCTGAGTCTAACACGCGCATCGGGGGGTCCTGAGCGCCAAACATAGTCGGCATTTCACGGAAACCCCAGAAAGCTGGCGAATTGTAGGGAGGTTTGTCGCATCGGCGCAACACGTTTTTCCCGATCGCCGCGATTGGCGCGCAATCAGGGATGCCGTGGCGTTGCTGCCGGTCGGCGGGTCCCGCGGCGCGCTGGTGCAGAACGGCAGGGGACGCAGCGGCCTGGATGGTAGACTCCATGGCTTTGTCCATGTCCACGCTCACCTACCGGCCCTAGATGGATCAATTCGCCAAGGAAACAGTACCGGTCAGTCTCGAGGAAGAGATGCGCCGGTCGTATCTCGACTACGCGATGAGCGTCATCGTCGGGCGCGCGTTGCCCGATGTGCGTGACGGGCTGAAGCCTGTCCACCGCCGGGTGCTCTTCGCGATGCACGAGCTCTCGAACGACTGGAACCGTGCATACAAGAAGTCTGCCCGTATCGTCGGTGACGTGATCGGCAAGTACCACCCGCACGGCGACTCTGCGGTGTACGACACCATCGTGCGCATGGCACAGCCATTCTCGCTGCGCTATCCGCTGGTCGATGGCCAGGGCAACTTCGGCTCGGTCGACGGCGACAACGCGGCGGCGATGCGCTACACCGAGATCCGCATGTCGCGCATCGCGCATGAACTGCTGGCCGACATCGACAAGGAAACCGTCGACTTCGGGCCGAACTACGACGGCTCCGAGCATGAACCGCTGATCCTGCCGGCCAAGGTGCCGAACCTGCTGGTGAACGGTTCGTCTGGCATCGCGGTGGGCATGGCGACCAACATCCCGCCGCACAACCTGCGCGAGGTGGTCGCCGCCTGCCTGGCGCTGCTGGCCAACCCGGATATCGATATCGATGGCCTGATGGAACACCTGCCGGCCCCCGATTTTCCGACTGGCGGCATTCTCTACGGCGTGTCCGGCATCCGCGATGCCTACCGTACCGGCCGTGGCCGGGTGGTGATCCGTGGCCGCACCCACTTCGAGGACATCGACCGCGGCCAGCGCCAGGCGATCGTCATCGACGAGTTGCCCTACCAGGTGAACAAGGCGCACCTGCTGGTGCGCATCGGCGAACTGGTGCGCGAGAAGCGGCTGGAGGGCATCTCCGAAATCCGCGACGAGTCCGACAAGTCGGGCATGCGTGCAGTGATCGAGCTCAAGCGCGGCGAGGTCCCCGAGGTGGTGCTCAACCATCTCTACAAGGAAACGCAGTTGCAGGACAGCTTCGGCGTGAACATGGTCGCGCTGATGGATGGCCAGCCCCGGCTGCTGAACGTCCGGCAGATGCTCGACGCCTTCCTGCGCCACCGGCGCGAGGTGGTCGTCCGGCGCACTGTGTACGACCTGAAGCGGGCGCGCGAACGCGGCCACGTGCTCGAAGGCCTGGCAGTGGCGATGTCGAACATCGACGAGGTGATCGCGCTGATCAAGGCGGCTGCCTCGCCGGCCGAGGCGCGGGCAGCCCTGATGGGCCGCGCCTGGCGTTCGCCGGTCGTCGAGGAGATGCTCAACCGCGCGATGCAGGGCATGCAGGACGGCCGCGCGATCTCGCGCCCCGACGGCCTGGATGCCGCGTTCGGGCTGCAGGCGCAGGGCTACCGGCTGTCCGAGGTGCAGGCGCAGGCCATCCTCGACATGCGCCTGCAGCGGCTCACTGCGCTCGAGCAGGACAAAGTCACCGGCGAGTACCACGAGGTGATGGCGCGCATCGCCGATCTGCTCGACATCCTGGCCCGTCCCGAGCGGGTCACCGGCATCATCTCCGACGAGCTGACCGCGATCCGCGACCAGTTCGGCGACGAGCGGCGCAGCGAGATCGTGCAGAACGCCGAAGACGTCAACATGGAAGACCTGATCGCGCCGGAAGACGTCGTGGTCACGCTGTCGCATGGCGGCTACATGAAGGCGCAGCCGGTCGCCGACTACCAGGCGCAGCGGCGCGGCGGCCGTGGACGGCAGGCCACCGGCACCAGGGACGACGATTTCATCGAGAAGATGTTTGTCGCACATACGCACGACTACATCCTGTGCTTCTCCAGCCGCGGCCGGGTGTACTGGATCAAGGTCTACAACGTGCCGCAGGGCGGCCGGCAGAGCCGCGGCAAGCCGATCGTCAACCTGCTGCCGCTGGCCGATGGCGAGAAGATCAACGCGATCCTGGCGGTCAA
>JBILGF010000524.1:0-2699 GCA_044351195.1 Burkholderiales bacterium | reverse complement strand
AGATCGGCCATCGAGCGCGCCGGCACCCTCGGATTGACTGCGACGACGTAGGGCGTTGCCGCGATATTGGTGATCGGAGCGAAGTCTCGCAACGAATCGTAGGACAGCTTCGCGTAGAGATGGGGGGCAATCGCCAGGCTGCTCGGCCCACCCAGCAACAACACGTGCCCATCCGGGACCGCACGGGCGACATATCCGGTTCCGATGGTCGCGCCGGCGCCGCCACGATTCTCGACGACGACCGCCACGCCCAAGGCCTCAGCGAGCTTTACCGCCATCGTACGCGCGATCAGGTCATTCGGCCCCCCGGGCGCAAAGGGCGAAACGATCGTGATGCCGCGCGTCGGGAAACCCTGCGCGGCGGCTTGAAGCGCTGCAGTCGCGAGCAACAGCCCAGTGGCGATGAGCGCGGCCAGACGGTGGAGCTTAGACGGATCGAGGGTCTTCATGATGTGTGGATAGCATCTAGCTTGGCTTCATGCAACCCTTGTCGCCCGGCGGGACAACCCGCGCACCTATGCTTGATCGGGGGGCGAGAACTGCGTTTGGGCTTGTGGTGCTACTCATGAGCGTAGGGATTCGGCCGCACCTCCGTGTGCTCTTGCCTTCGGCTGTTCGCCCCTGCGCCCGGCGCGCGCGCGTCGGTTGCCGGGGGTCGATGACCTGATCTAGCTCGCGAAGGCGCGGCCGGGCTCGCTCAACTGCGGTTCCGGCGGCAACAGGTGACCTCGCGGTCGTACCTAAGTCGGACGCAAAGCGCCCAAGCAGCCACGACTGCGATGGCAATCATCCTCGGCGGCGGATCTATGCCCGACTATGTCGCACCATGAATCGCCGTGTCCCCCGCATCGTCTGGCACTGTGCCCGTAGCGCAATACAAAGCCCATTGCGCCATCAGCGCCGCACGCTTGGCGAACTGCGAACCGCGTTGATAGGCACGCTCGACCGCATCCGGCAATTGGTGCGCCAGCGCGTGTTCAGCCACCTCGCGCGGAAAGTCAGTGGCTTCCGCCGCCCACATACGGAAGCTGCTGCGGAAGCCATGAACGGTGATGCGGTCGCCGTTGGCATCGACCCAGATGGGATTGTCGTCGCTGTTCATGCGACGAATCATGGCAGTCAGCGCCATATCCGAAAGGGGCTGGCCTTTCGTGCCGGCAAAGACGATATCTTCTTCACTGCCCTTGCGCATCGACGCCAGCAAGGCCACGGCCGGATCGCTCAATGGAACCTGATGTTCACGTTTGCCTTTCATTCGCGAGGCCGGGATTGTCCAGAGCTTGCCTGCCATATCGAACTCGGCCCATCGAGCGCCGCGCACTTCGCCCGACCGGCAGGCGGTAAGGACGGCGAACTCGACGGCTCGGGCGGACACACCCTCACGCAAGCGCAGTGCCGACATGAACGCGCCCATGCGCAGCCACGGTAACGACGGACGGTTCTTCGTCCGGCTCGTTTTGTTGATGGTCGCGAGCAGGTTTTCCAGATGACCTTTCCAGCGTGCAGGATTCTCGCCGGTGCGGTAACCGCTGGTGGTGGCCCACCCCAGCACGGACTCGATACGCCCGCGCAGGCGACTTGCAGTTTCAGTCTTGCTGTCCCAGATCTTCGCCAGACATTTCACGACCAGGCCAGTGTCGATCGCGGCCACGGGCAAATGCCCGAATACCGGGCTGGCGTAGGTATTGAGTGTGTTGGCCCATTGATCGCGGTGCTTGGCGTTTTTCCAGCCCGCCTGGTGCGCAAGGATGTATGCCTCGGCGCATTGGTCGAAGGTCATCGTCTTCGCCGCGACCAGCGCAGCGGCGATCTCGTTCTGCCTCTTGGCTGACAGGGGATTGATGCCGTCGATCAGCAGTTTCCGCGCATCCAGCGCCTTCGTTCGCGCCTCGGCCAGACTCACGGTGTGCGTCGGCCCCAATCCCATCCCGAAAGCCTTACCGTCGACCATGTAACGAAAAAGCCAGGACTTCACGCCCGTCGGAGTGATCTGGAGCGTTAAGCCGCCACCATCCCCGTACAACCCCGGCTTTGTGAGCTTGGTGACTTGAAGTGCTGAAAGTCGTTGCTGTTGACGTGCCATGCTGTCCGAACAACTATCAATCCGACTATCAAATAGTAGTCGGATTCTGGCGGATTGCATAGGACCCCGCTAGATCTATGGATTAGCTAAAGTATTGTTGTAGAAGGTACTTTAGGCTTTCTCTGGATTCTGTCGGACAGCTGGCTGGCAGCCACCGCTTCCGCCATACCAACCCTCTGATACGCATGGCTTTTCATGCGCGATCGCAGAAAGGCTGGCGGACTGCTGCCTGTGGTGCGCCTCAGCGCTTCGCCGGCAGCCGCACGCTCGACAGGTCGCCGCCCACGGTCAGGCCACCGCCGAAGCCGCTGGCCCGCACCGCAGCCTCATAGTCGGCGACGGTGATCGCGCCCTTGGGCAGGCGGTACGGCCCCTGCCGCTCCGCGCCCAGCGGCGGAATCAGGTGGGTGAGCATCAGGTGCTGTGCGCCCGAGCGCTGCGCCATCGCGCCCAGGTCGGTGGCGGTACTCTGGCGGTGATAGATCAGCGCGGGAAAGCCGGTGCCACCGCCCGGGCCCATCACCGGATGGATGACCGAGTGCACGATGACCTGGGCGCCGCGCGCCAGCGCCTCGACCTGCGCCGAGGTAGACGATGCGCGCGGCGGTGCCGGCGT
>JBILGF010000078.1:0-9373 GCA_044351195.1 Burkholderiales bacterium | reverse complement strand
CCTGTACGAACGCACGGTCGACGCGGTCACCTCGCTGGTCGATGCACATCCGGGCGGGGCGCTCTGCGTGGTCGCGCACGGCGGTATCCTCGACATGATGTATCGGCACACGCACGCGATCGCGCTCGACCAGCCGCGGGTGTTCAGCCTGTACAACGCGGCCTACAACTGCCTCGAGCACGAGGGCGGCCGGTTCCGGCTCGAGGTGTGGGGCGAGATAGCGCACCTCGACGCGTTGTCGGATGCCGTCGTCACCTGACCAGGTCGTCCTGGTCCACGGCCTGTGGATGCCGGCGGCGTCGATGGCGCTGCTCGGCAAGCGCCTGCGCCGGGCGGGGTTCTGCGCGCGATCGTTCGGCTATCCCAGCGTGGCGGACGATCTGTCGACCAACGCCCGGCGACTCGCGGCGTTCGCGTTTGCCGACGACCGCAAGGGCAGGGACGGCGATGCGCCGGTCAGGCTTCACCTGGTCGGCCACAGCACCGGCGGTGCGCTGCTGCTGCGTGCGCTGGCCGACAGTCCGGCGCTGGCCGAGCGGGTGTCGCGCGTGGTCCTGCTGGGGATACCCTATGAGGACAGTGCTGCCGCACATTCGCTGCTCCGGTTGCCAGGCGGCCACCGGATGCTGGGGCGCACGCTGCGCGAATGGCTGGCCACGCCGCGCCCTCGGCCCGACCCCAGGCATCAGGTCGGCGTGATCGCGGGCAGCAGGCCGCTGGGTCTGTCGAGGATGCTCATCCGCCTTAGCGGCATCAACGACGGCGCGGTGTCGCTGGAAGAAGCGCAGGTCCCCGGTGCCTGCGACACCATCCTGATGCCGGTGGCGCACAGTTCGCTGATCCTGTCCGCCGGGGTGGCCGATGAGGTGGCAGCCTTCCTGCGCACCGGGCGCTTCAGCCCGGGCGCACCGCGCGTGTGAAGCGTTCGCTGGGCCTGGCGGGGGTCGGGCTGCTGGCCGCGTTGCAGGTCGGGATGCTCGGCGGCTGCGCGACCGCAGGCTTCTATGCGCAGGCGGTGCAGGGGCATCTCGGCGTGCTCGCCCGCGCGCGTGCGATCGAGGACGTAGTGGCCGATCCGGCAACGCCCGCCGACCTGAAGGAGCGCCTTGCGCGGGTCCTGCGCATCCGCGAATTCGCCAGCCGGGAACTGGCCTTGCCCGACAACGGCAGCTATCGCACCTACGCGGACCTGCGCCGGTCGGCGGTCGTCTGGAACGTGTTTGCCGCCTCCGAGTTTTCGGTCGAAGCGAAGCAGTGGTGTTTCCCGATCGCGGGCTGCGTCGGCTACCGGGGCTACTTCGACCGCGCGGCGGCCGACCGCTTCGCCGAGCGGGCGCGGCGCGAGGAAGGCCTGCAGACCTGGGTCGGTCCGGTACCGGCGTATTCGACGCTCGGCTGGTTCGACGACCCGGTGCTCAGCACGTTCGTGCGCTGGCCCGAGGCCGAGCTTGCCCGGCTGATCTTCCATGAACTGGCGCACCAGCGCGTGTATGTGCCTGGCGATACCGCGTTCAACGAATCCTATGCCGTGGCGGTGGAACTCGAGGGGGTGCGCCGGTGGATGAAGGCCAGCGGCGACCCGGCTGCCGGTGCTGCCTACGCACGCACGCTCGCGCGCCGGGAAGCCTTCTTCGGGATGCTGCTCGCGCATCGCGAGCGGCTGGCGGCGCTGTTTCGACAGCCGGTCGACGTCGCTGCCAAACGGGCCGGCCGCACCGTGCTGGACGCGCGGTTGCGTATCGAATATGCCGACTTCCGGCAGGCGTGGAGCCCGCCCGCGACCGCCGATCGCCCGGCCGTTCCATTCGACGGCTTCGATCGCTGGTTCGGCGACGGGCCGAACAATGCCCAGCTCGTATCGGTCGCGCTCTACCACCAGCATGTGCCTGCCTTCGAGCGCCTGCTGCAGGAGGCGGGCCACGACATGGGGCGGTTCCATGAAGCCGTTGCAGTGCTGGCCCGGCTGGACCCGGGTGTTCGCGGCCTGCGACTGGGCGAACTGATGGCGGGCAGACCTGGTCCTTTGCGTTGATCGGGGCCGTGGGTGCGGCCGGCGCCACCGGTTTGTGTTTATCATCGGCGGCCGAAGGCGCGCGTGATCACGTCGCGCCGCGCGTACACCGTGCGGGATGGCATCCGGTCCGGGCCGCGATCGCTGCGCGACGCGTCTTAGCCTGTCCTCTCCCGTCCCGTTTTCTGTCACGACCCGCGGAGCCGCCGATGAAACTGACCTCGCTCGCATTCGCCGACCACGCCCCGATCCCGTCCCGGTTCGCCTTCTGCAAGCCTGATCCGGCGACGCATGTGACGCTGTCGGACAACATCAGCCCGGACTTCGCCTGGAGCGACCTGCCGGCCGGCACGAAGTCGCTGGTATTGCTGTGCTGCGACCCGGACGTGCCCAGCGAGGCGGCTGACGTGAACCAGGAAGGCCGCACGATCCCGAAGTCGCTCGCGCGCATCGACTTCTTCCACTGGGTTCTGGTTGATATTCCGCCCGCGCTTGCAGGCCTGGAGGAAGGTGCGTTCAGCGACTCGGTGACCGTCAAGGGCAAGCCCGGGCCGATCGGCCCGCACGGCACCCGGCAGGGGGTGAACGACTACACAGTCTGGTTCGGCGCGCACCCGGACATGGGCGGCGATTACCACGGTTACGACGGCCCATGCCCGCCGTGGAACGACTCGATCGTCCACCACTACGTGTTCACGCTGCATGCGCTGGATGTCGAACGCTGCCCGGTCGGAGCGCGGTTCACCGGAAGCGATGTGCGCGCCGCGATCGCTGCCCATACGCTGGGCACCGCATCGATCACCGGGACCTACTCGCTCAATCCTGCCGTGCCGGCAAAGGCCTGAGATGGGTGCCGGGGCAGGACTGACGCACGCCAGCCCGATCCTCGGCGGCGCCATGCTGCCGCATGCGCCGCAGTTCGTCACCCGCCCGGCCTCGGAAGACGCGGCGACCATCGCGCGCGTGGAGGCCGCTGGTGCCCGCATCGGGGCCGCGCTCGCGGCGCTGGAACCAGACATCTGGATCACGGTGTCCAACGACCACGCGCAACAGTTCTTCCTCGACTGTGCGCCACCATTCGCGCTGCATGTCGGGGGCGAGGCAAAGGGCGATTTCGCCGGCAAGGCCTTCCGCCATCCGGTGGCAAGCGAGGTGTCGTTCGCGCTGGTGCGCGCGCTGTATCGCAGCGGGTTCGATCCGGCGTTCACCAGCACGGCCGAGGTCGACTACGCGCTGGGCATCCCGCTCGCCCACCTCGGGGTGCAGGGGCCGATCGTGCCGGTGTTCGTCAATGCCTACCTGCCCCCGCAGCCGTCGATGGAACGCTGCCATGCGTTCGGCCAGGCGCTGGCCGCGGCCGTGGATTCCCTGCGCCTGAAGGCGGTGGTGGTCGCCAGCGGTGGCATGTCGCACTTCCCCGGCACCGACCGCTATGCGGAACCTGACCTGGCGTTCGACCGCGCGCTGCTCGAGCAACTCGGCCGCGGCCAGCTGAAGTCGCTGCTCGGCCTGTCCGAGGAAACGCTGGACGCCACCGGCAACATCGAACTGCGCTGCTGGGCGGTGGCTGCAGGCCTGCTCGGCGATCGCAAGCCGGACATGGTCGAGTTCAACCCGAGCTGGCACCACAACTACGCCTCGCTCGGCTTCTGGTCGCCGCCCGCAGCATCGGCAGGACTGCCGCACTATCCGCAGACGCGGCCTGAACTGGTGCCGCTCACCGCGGCGCTGCATGCCCTGGCCAACGACGCCGATGCGCGCAAGGCCTACGCCGCGGGCGGTGCAGCGTTCTGTGCGCGTTTTTCGCTGCCGGGCGATCATCGAGAACTGCTGTGTGCCGGCCGCTTCCCTGCGATCGTCGCGCTCGGCGTGCATCCCCTGGTGCCGTTCCTCGCACGCCTCGCACTCGAGCGCGAAGGCCTGATGCCTGCCGCCCCGCACTGATTCCCTTTTTCCTGCTGCAACGGACACCGAACCATGACCCGTATCCTCGCTTCCTGGATCGACGGCCAGCCCGTCGAACCGCAATCCACCGATGCCGCCTTCGACCTGGTGTCGCCGATCGACGGCAAGCTGCTCTGTCGCATCGTCGAGACCGACCAGTCGACCGTCGACCGCGCAGTGAAGAGCGCCCATGCGGCCTACATGAAGCACCGGCGCAGCACGATCGCCCAGCGCGTGGCCTGGATGGAGGCGCTGGCGAAGGCGTTCGAGCAGGACAGCGGGCGCATCGCGCAGATGATCGTCGACACCATCGGCAAGCCGCGCAAGGCGGCGAACTTCGAGGCCTCGCGCGTGGGCGCCTTCCTGCGCAACACGATCGCCGAACTGCTCGCCGGCCGTGGCGAGGTGCTGCCGCTCGACTCCGCACCGGCCGGCGCCGGCCACCTCGGCTACGCGCGTCGCGTGCCCTGCGGTGTGGTCGCCGCGATCACCCCGTTCAACGCACCGGCCAACCTGCTGGTACAGAAGCTCGCCCCGGCGCTGGCGACCGGCAACGCGATGGTGGTCAAGCCGCATCCGACCGGCATCGAGGTCGCGCTCGCCTTCGCGGAACTGGCGAAGCAGGCGGGGCTTCCCGACGGCCTGTTCAACGTCGTCACCGGCGATCGCAGCGCGGCGCTGGAGCTGGTCGCGCATCCGCTGACCTCGGTGATCACGCTCACCGGCGGGGTCGCGGCTGCGCGTGCATTGTCGGCGGCGGCTGGCCCGAAGAAGTTCTGTGCCGAACTGGGTTCGAATGCGGCGAACCTGGTGCTGGCCGATGCCAACCTCGACGACGCAGCGGCCAAGATTGCAGCGGCCGGCTTCGAGGCGAGCGGCCAGCAGTGCATCTCGGCGCAGCGGGTGATCGTCGAGCAGCCGGTGTTCGAAGCCTTCGTCGAGAAGTTCGTCGCCGCCGCGAAGAAGCTCAAGGTGGGCGACCCGACCGACCCGACGACCGATGTCGGCACCATGGTCAGCGTGGCTGCCGCGCAGCGCGTGATGTCGATGGTCACCGATGCCGAGGCGAAGGGTGCGCGCATCGCGCTCAAGCCGACGATGGATGGTGCACTGCTGTCGCCGGCGATCATCGTCGCGGCGCCCGATGGCGCGCGGGTACTGTGCGAGGAGGCGTTCGGGCCGGTGGTGGTCGTGCAGGCCGCGCGCGACCTCGACGATGCGCTGGCGCAGGCCAACGATTCCGAGTTCGGCCTGCAGGGCGCATGCTTCACGGCCAGCCTCGATTCGGCGCTGCGCGTGGCCGACGAGTTCGATTGCGGCTCGATCTGGATCAACGAGGCGAGCCGCTTCCGGCTCGACATGTATCCGTTCGGCGGCATGAAGGACAGCGGCTTCGGCCGCGAAGGCATCCGCTACGCGATGGAAGAGTATTCGCAGCTGAAGTTCATCGGCATGCGCACGAGCCGCTAGGAGAGCCGTGATGACAGACGCTGTTGCCGCTGCGTTCCCGGTCGGCCTGATCGGCGGCGGCTCGATCGCGCGGGTGATCGCGCGCCGGGTGGTCGACCGGCACCCGGAGATCCGGCTGGTGGGTGCGGTGGACATCGATCCCGCGCAGTCGCGCGCCCGCGGCTTTGCCGAGCAGGTGCCGCTGGTCGAGACGCTGCCGGCACTGCTGGCACTCGGGCCCAGGCTGGTGGCCGAATGCGCCGGCCATGCCGGGCTGTTGCAGTCCGGCCCCGGGGTGCTGCGTGCCGGCATCGACCTGGTGGTGGCGTCGGTGGGAGCGCTGGCCGATGCCTCGCTGGAGAAAGCGCTGCGCGAGGCCGCGCGAGAGGGCGGCGCGCGCATCCGGATTCCGTCGGGTGCGATCGGCGCGCTCGATGCCATCTCGTCGGCGCGCGTGGGCGGACTGAAGCGGGTCACCTACACCGGACGCAAGCCGGTGCTCGCCTGGCGCGGCACCCGCGCCGAGTCGTCCTTCGACCTCGACGGCATCCGCGAAGCGACCCTGATCTTCGAAGGCAGCGCACGCGAGGCGGCACTTGCCTTCCCGCAGAACGCCAACGTCTGCGCCGCCGTGGCCCTGGCCGGGGTCGGCTTCGACGCCACCACGGTCCAGCTGTTCGCCGATCCGCAGGCGCGCGGCAACGAACATCAGGTCGAAGCGGAGGGCAGCTTCGGCATGCTGCGCTACCACGTCATCGGCAATCCGCTGGAAGAGAACCCGAAGACATCGAGCCTTGCGGCCTACAGCCTGCTACGCTGCCTGCTGGCACCAACCGACGTGGTCAGCGTCGGCGGCTGACCCGACACATCATTCGAACAGCACTTGGCGCTGGCAATCCCGCCGGCCGGAAGTGCGGAGAGGAGCATCGATGAAGAAGATCCTGATACTGGGTGCGTCATACGGGTCCCTGCTGGGCGCCAAGCTGGCGCTGGCCGGGCATGCGGTGACGCTGGTCTGCCTGCCTGCTGAAGTGGAGGCGTTCAACCGTGACGGCGCCCGCGTGCGCCTGCCGATCAAGGGTCGCGAAGGCCTGGTCGAGATCGACACGCGCAAGGCACCGGGCAAGCTCGATGCTGCCGGTCCGGCCGCGGTCGACCCGAAGCACTACGACCTGGTCGCCCTGGCGATGCAGGAGCCGCAGTACCGTTCCGCCGGCGTGCGCGAACTGCTCGACGCGGTCGCGAAGTCGCGCGTGCCCTGCATGTCGATCATGAACATGCCGCCGTATCCTTACCTGAAACGTATCCCGGGCCTCGATGCGACCAAGTGCCGCGATGCCTTTGCCGATGCGACCGTCTGGGATTCGTTCGACCCGGCCACGCTCACCCTGTGCAGCCCGGATGCGCAGGCGTTCCGTCCGCCGGAAGAGCCGGTCAACGTGCTGCAGGTGCGCCTGCCGACCAACTTCAAGGCGGCCCGATTCGAATCCGATGCCGACACCGCGTTGCTGCGCGAACTCGAGGCCGGCATCGATGCGATCCGCTTCGACACGGGCGACGGCGGCGCGCCGATCGAGCTGCCGGTGAAGCTGCGTGTGCATGATTCCGTGTTCGTGCCGCTCGCCAAGTGGGCGATGCTGATGGCGGGCAACTACCGCTGCATCACGCCGCAGGGCATGCGCTCGATCAAGGATTCGGTGCATTCCGACCTGGCTGCCTCGCGCGAGATGTACGAGTGGGTGTTCGGCCTGTGCCGCAACCTCGGCGCCGATGCGGGCGACCTGGTGCCGTTCGAGAAGTACGCGAATGCCGCCAATGGCCTGGGCAGCCCGTCGTCGGCTGCGCGTGCGCTGTACGGCGGGGCGCAGAACATCGAGCGCGTCGACCGGCTGGTGCAGCAGGTCGCGGCGCAGCAGGGCCAGCGTTCGGCGGTGCTCGACGAGATCGTGCAACTGGTGGACGCGAAGCTGGTCGAAAACCGCAAGGCGGCCGGCTGAGCCAGGCGACCTTCCGCCGGCTGCAGTGGAAACGGCCTGCCCTGTGCAGGCCGTTTTGTGTCCTGCGCGACCTCGTCAACGCCACCGTGGGCTTCGAAGTGACCACGTGGCTGCCCGGCCTGGCCCCCGGGTAGCCTTCGCGCCGCGGGTCACGAGGGTGAGGCGGGACGAGATTCCCGAGACGTCACAGAAACGCTGCCTTTATCCTGGCTGCATCGCCGCCGAGCCTGGTCAACCTGGTGGCCTGTCCCACCACGAAATCACGGAGCTGCACTGCAAAGGCGCGCTCTGCGTCGTCGATGTAGTCATCCGCCAGGGCCTGTGCTGGCGCGTGCTCAATCGCCAGCTTGGCCAGCCGCGCAGTCTCGCGTTTCAGCAGGTTCCTTTCGACCCCGCATCGCTGCGCAAAGTCGGCAATCTGAAACGCGCCCACCTCGTCCAGTGAGAACGCATCGCCCCAGGCCATGGCCAATTCGTGGTCGATGCCTGCGTACTGAACCACGCTGATCAGGTCGTACCAAGGCGCCGGTTCCAGTCCCTCGCGGCGAACGAAGAATGAGAAGTTCTTTCCGTGAGCGCCGCAGTTCCCGATCAGGAACTGGAACAAGGCCCATCGGAGCAGGGTCAGGCGCGCCACGGCCTTGTTGACGGTTTGCTCAACGCGCTCGAACAACATCGCGAAGCTCACGCCCTCGCGGATGTTCAGGACGTGTTCGCCACTCCCCAGATTCCGTTCGTATTTGTAGCTCTCGGGCAGGTCCGATGCCTGGCAGGCGTCGATGATGTGCAGGCGCTGCACCATGGGCTCGTTGGTGACATGCGCGACACCTTCCTCGGCGCCTTTCACGACGCCTTGCACGACAACCCGGTCGAATCGGCGCACGACGAGTACCGGCCTCGGTGTTCGGTAGATATCGACTTCCGCGACAGGCAGCTTCATGCGCCGCGCCAAGGACATGCAGAAGTGTTCGTTGACGACCAGATGCGGCGTCATCCGGCGCGCGGGGTCAGGTTTGAGGATGTGCGTCGATGCCAGGGGCGGCTCGACCAGAAACAGACGTCCTCCGCCGTCCAGCGGCCGGTCGATGTAGACCATCAACTGGTCCTGCACGCCTGCGATGGACATGCGGACCTTGCCATCCCAGACAGCCAACGGAATCTCGTCGCGCTCGGCGATTCGTTTATCCAGTTCCTCGCGGGTCACTTCACGCGGGGGCTTGGCGGCGACGGTGGGCGGCACTTCATCCGAGCGCCAGAACCGGAACGCCCCAGTGGTTTCGGTCCCGAGTTCTCGGATGAGGGCGTAGATGTTCGACCTGGAGACGCGGTAGGTCGTGGCCGTTATGTCGAACGCGCGGCCTTCGGGCAGCAGGTTCTCCACGAAGCGCTTCACGGCGCCGACGGCATAGCCGTCGGCCGAGGGCTGGAAGGGCAGCGCAGGCGACAGTGGAAACGTCCCCGGCGCCGTGACCCAATCCGCGTCGTACTCCAGCGACCACCGGTCGTTCAGGGCCTCGTAGCCGAGCGTCGCCACCTTCTGGCCATCAGCCCAGAGGCTGAGTGCATGCGGCGAACTCGGCGCGTCGGTCAATGTGCCGATTGCCGAGTTCATCACTCCTCCGGACGCGCGGTGCCGGCACGCGAGGCCGCTTGCATCCCGGGATGGTCCTTGGGCCCGAGCACGAGTGCGAGCCCCAGGCTGTCCAACACCGCCAGCAGCTTGTCCAGTCGCACGGAGCCCTTGCCATTCTCGAGGCGAGAGAGCAGGTCGACAGAGACGCCGCTCAAAGACGCCGCGTCGTCAATGCGCAGCGACTGCGCGCGACGACGGGCTCGTATGGCCGGGCCCAAGGCGCCGGCACCCGTGACGTGCAGGAGTTCGGGTGGTGTGACGGGCGGACTGGGCATCATTTCGGATTTCCCGGGATAAGGGCTTCGGGCTCATTGGCGAAACAAAAATCACTTTAATTCC
>JBILGF010000077.1:0-9385 GCA_044351195.1 Burkholderiales bacterium | reverse complement strand
GGTGCGGCGAGTCGGCGTCGCCAGCGCGCGCCAGCGGGGTGAGCCGGCTCACCCGCAACTGGCCATCCGCGACGAAGGTCTGGCGCAGTCCGCTCGCGGTCGCAGTGATGATCAGTGCCGGCGTGCGGTCGATGCCCAGGCGCCCGGCCAGCGCGGGCATCACCAGTGGCAGCAGGTACAGCCCGGCGAAGGGGGCATCGGCGCCTGCGATCACCTCGGCCCAGGGCAGGAACAGATCGGCGTTGGTCAGCGCCGCGAACAGGTAGCGGTCGTCGCGGCGCCGGTCGCTTGCGCGCCCTTGCAGCACCGCCGCATGGTAGGGCGACGTGCGGTACAACTGGTGCAACCTGCGCTGGACCATCGCGGTGCGCTCGCGGCCGCGGGCATGGGGCAGGAACTCGGTGCGGTAGTCCTCCTCGACCGCGTCGACCAGCGCCTGTATCGGCAACCGGGGCTGCGCGCGGATCGCGGTGGCGAAGCGATGCCGCCCCTGGTCGTCGGCGGGGTATGCCTCGCAGCCGAGCAGCCGGTTGCCGCGCCAGCGCCCGAGTGTCGCCTGGGTGGTGCCGACGCAGAGCAGAAGCCGTTCGCCGATCGCCATGTCAGTGTCGCCGGGGGCTGCCGGCGCAGCCGTGGCATCGAGGCAGGGGGATGGCCGCAGCCATGGTGCAGGCGGTGTCGATCACAGGTCGAGCTTGCCGAGAATGTCGTAGACCGGCGACAGCACCGCCCACATGATCAGCAGCAGCGACGCGCCGAGCACGAGGATGAGGGCGGGCTCGAGCAGCTTCATGCCGCGTTCGATCGACTCGCGCACGTCTCGGTCATAGAAGTAGGTGACGTTGGCGAGCGCGGTATCGAGCGCGCCGGTGGCTTCGCCCACGCGCAGCATGCGGATCACCAGCGGCGGGAAGGTGCCCAGGTCGCGGAATGCGTCGGTAAGGCTGGCGCCGGCAGTGATCCGGCCCGTCGCCCGCGCGATCGCCTCGCCGATCACCCGGTTGCCGACGATCGCCTCGCTGGTGCGCAGCGCGTCGAGGATGGTTATGCCCGATCGATAGAGCAGCGCGAATACGGTGGCAAACCGGGCCATGATCACCTTCTGCAGGAGGGGCCCGGTGATCGGCACCTGCAGCTTCACGCTGTCCCATGCGAAGCGGGCGCGCTCGCTGGACCGCAGCAGCGACACGGCCGCCACGATGGCCACCACCGGCACTCCGACGAGCAGGTGCGCGTAGCCGGGAATGATGTCCGACACTGCGATCATCAGCCGTGTCTGCAACGGCAGTTCGACGCCCATCGTGCGCAGCAGGACGGTCACCTGCGGCACGAGGTAGGTGAACAGGAAGGCCATCACCGCCATCACCACGACCAGCACCACGCCCGGATAGACCAGCAGCCGGCGCGCCTGCGCCGCGAGCTCGTCCTGCATGCGCAGCGTGGTGCCGAGGTTCTCGAGCACCTCGGTCATCTGCCCCGACTGTTCGCCGGCGCGCACCAGGCTCACCAGCACGTTGCTGAAGATTGCCGGGTGCTGGCCCAGGCATTGCGACAGCACCTGGCCGCCCTGCATGTCCTCGACCACCGAGGTGAGGATTTCGCGCAGGCGGGAGTTGTCCATTCCGTCGCGCAGGTCGCGCAGGCCGTCGAGCATCGGGATCCCGGCGCGGCTGATCTGCTCGAGGTCGAACACCAGGTTGATCACGTCCTGGCGCCTGACCGAATCGCGCGGCCGGATGCTGCGCGGTTCGACCGGGCGACACGCGATCATGTCGAACCCCATGCGCCGCAGCCGCAGCTCGAGGTCGACATCGTTCATCGCGTCGAGCGTGCCGCGGGCGGCACGCCCGGTGCGGTCGACCGCCTTGTACCGGAAGGTTGCCATCGTCGGACCGGGCTCGCCTGCGGCCGGCCGTGGTCAGGCGTGGCGGCCGGTCAGGTCGACCGTGCGCGCCACTTCGGCCAGGCTGGTGGTGCCGTCCACGATGCGCAGCAGCGCTTCGTCGGCGAGCGGCTGGAAGCCGCGCGCCAGCGCAGTGGCACGCAGCTCGCGCGGCGTCGCACGCCGCGCGAGCAGTTCGTCGATCTCTGCGTCCATCACGAGGATCTCCATGATTGCCGTGCGGCCACGGTAGCCCTTGCCGTTGCAGTGGCTGCAGCCGACCGGGCGATGGAGCGTTGCCAGCGTCCGGCCGATCAGCTGCTGTTCCTCGGCCGATGGTGCGCAAGCCTGCCGGCAATGCACGCACAGCACGCGCACCAGCCGCTGCGCGATCACGCCGATGATGTTGCCGGCCATGATGTCGGGCGTCATGCCGAGGTCGAGCAGGCGGGGGAATGCACCCAGCGCCGAGTTTGCATGCAGCGTGGTGAAAACCTGGTGGCCGGTCATCGCGGCGCGGAAGGCCATCTCGGCGGTTTCGTGGTCGCGCACCTCGCCCACCAGGATGATGTCCGGGTCCTGGCGCATGATCGACCGGATGCCGTTGGCGAACGCCATCTTCGCGCCCTCGTTGACCGAGGTCTGGCGCATCAGCGTGACCGGATGCTCGACCGGGTCTTCGAGGGTCATGATGTTGACCGTCTCGTCGTTGACCCGCGACAGCAGCGAGTACAGCGTCGTGGTCTTGCCGCTGCCGGTAGGCCCGGTGACGATCAGTATGCCCTCGGGGCGGGCGAGCATCAGCAGCAGCTTTGCGCGCTGCCGGTCGGCGAGGTTCATCCGGTCGAGGCTGATGATCGACTTCTCGCGGTCGAGCACGCGCAGCACGATGTTCTCGCCGTGGATGGTCGGTTGCGTCGATACCCGGAAGTCGATCGGGCGCCCGGACAGGTTCATCGACACGCGCCCGTCCTGCGGTGCCCGGGTCTCGGCGATGTTCATCCCGCTCATCACCTTCACCCGTACCGCGACTCCCGGCCAGTACGTCTTGTGCAGGCTGCGGATGGTCTGGAGTACGCCGTCGATCCGGTAGCGGATGCGCAGGAAGGCCTGCTCGGGCTCGAAGTGGATGTCGGAGGCCCCGCGCTTGACGGCATCGACCAGCAGCGCGCCGACCAGCCGCACCACCGGCTGGGTGTATTCACCCTCGGCGGCCTGCAGGCTCTGGTAGTCGATCTCGCCGGTCTCGATCTCCTGGAGGATGCCATCGACCGACAGTTCGAAGCCGTAGAACTTGTCGATCGCCGCTTCGATCTGCGCCTCGGTGGCCAGCAGCGTGCGGATCTCGACCCGACCACCGAGACTGGCGCGCAGCTGGTCGAGCACGACGACCTTGCTCACCTCGGTGGTGGCGAGCGTGAGCAGTCGGGCTTGCGCGTCCCAGGCGATGGGCAGAACGCGGTTGCGGCGGGCGAACGCTTCGGGCACCAGGTCGAGTGCATCGGCGTCGATCACCACCTGCGCGAGGTCGACGCTTTGCTGGCCGATGGTCTGCGCCATCACGTCGCGGATCACCTCCTCGGTCACGAACCCGAGCTGTACCAGCAGCCTGCCTGTGGGGATGTCCTGCTGCTTCTGCTCGGTCTGCACGATGCGCAGCTGGTCTGCCGACAGCAGGCCCTGCTGCACCAGCAGTTCCCCGAGCCCGAGTTTCCTGCGCAGGTCGGCCATGCTCAGGGGGCCTCGATCGGCGCGGCTTCGAACTGCGTCACGCGCCTGCGTGCCGCAGCGACGTCGAAGCTGGCACGGGTGCCGGACTCGGCCAGGCGGATCGCGGTGCGCAGGTAGTCGATCGCGAGCCTCGGCTGGGCGATGCGATCGAGGCCGACCGCGAGGTTGAACGCGTAGTCGGCATTGCCTGGCTGCAGGTGGTGCGCCTGGAACCAGGCCTGCTGGGCCTGCACCCAGCGCGCCTGGTCGGCGTACAGGTTCCCGAGCGTGAAGTACAGGAACGGCGACGGTTCGCGGGCGATGAGGGTCTTCAGCCGGGTTTCGGCCGCGGCCGGGTCTGCACGTCCGAGCTGGCCGATGAGGGCGGCCTGCGCATGGGCATTGCGGGGGTCGAGCGCCAGCACGCGCAGGTAGTGTCGGGTTGCGACATCACCCTGGTCGTCCAACTGCGCGATGGCACCGATCCCGAGCAGTGCATCGATGTTGCGTGGATCGGCGGCTGCGACCTGCTCGTAGAGCTGCCGAGCGAGGTCGACGCGGCCCGCCTGCAGGTGATCGTAGGCGGCGGCCAGCGCGGGATCGACCGCACTGGCACTGCTGCCGTGGGTCACCTGGATGGCGTCGCTCTTCGATGGACCGGACGCGGTGTGTGGCGGGGCGGTCGCCGCTCGTGGCGCGGGCGGGATATCCGGTGCCGGTGCGGCTGCCACCGGTGCGCAAGCGCGTCCAGGGGCAGGCATCACGGGCGGGGCCGGGGCCGTTGCCGCGGCGTCCGCTGCCCGGGTCGGGCCTGCGGCCTCGGCACCAGTGGCCGGATCGAGCAGCGGCGAGCCCGACAGAACGTCGGGGCCGGGCGACGGGTCGCCAGACACGGCTTCATCGACCGTCATGGCCCCCGGCGACCTGTCGCTCGCCGCCAGAGAGGGCATCGCGGCTTGCCCGAAGGCGCGCTGAAACACGCCCGGATAAGCGAGCTGGAGATGGACGCCGAGGAACAGGAGTACACCCGCGAGCAGGCCACCCGCGATGATCTGCCGCATGCGTGGCACCTGCGACAGTGCGCCCGAGCGGTCGGCGCCGGCACCTGTGGCGAGCACCGCACCGGCACCGGGCAGCATGGCTGCACCGCCGCTCCCGACCGGCGCTGGCACCGGCCCGCCCTCATCACCGGTCGAGGGCTGGCCCCTGTGATTGCGGGCAGCCTGCTGCAGGACCTTCATCAACAGACTCATGGCGGCGAAGACCTGTCCCGGTTCGCCGGCGTGACCCGTGCGCGCCCCCCGGCAGCACCTGCGGGCACGCTGTACGGACCCGTGCCGCTGGTCGGCAGGAAACCGTGCAGGAACTTCAGCGCGTCGCCGTGCGGCGACGGACTGGCCACCACCGTGGGCCGGATGAAGATCACCAGCTCGGTCTTGGCTGCGCGCTCGTTGCGGAAGCTGAACACGTCGCCGATACCCGGTTGCCGCGACAGCCATGGCACGCCGTCCCGGTTGCGCGACACGTCGTCCTGCATCAGGCCGCCGAGGATCACGGTCTGGCCGCTTGCGACCTGCAGCACCGATTCGAGTTCGCGTGTCTGGATCACCGGCACCAGGTTCTGGATGGGTGCCACGCCCTGACGCAGGCTCGGGTTCGGGTCGGCGACGGTTCCGGTCACGCGGGTGATGGTCGGACGCACGGTCAGCGTGACCTGTCCGCTGTCGTTGATCTGCGGCGTGACCGCGAGCACGACTCCGACTGGTACCGTCTGTGCGGTGGTGGTGAACACGGTCGGCTGTATCGTGCCGCCAGCCGTCACGGCGCCCTGCTGGGCCGCGACCTGGAAGTAGACGAAATTGTCGGTCACACGCAGGATCGAGGTCTGGTTGTTCAGCGCCATGATCTTCGGGCTGGACAGCACCTGGGTGTTGCCGAACTGCTGCAGCAGCTTGATCGCTGACACGACATTGCCGGAGTCGGACGTGTAGCCGATCGACAGCAGGGGCGGCGCGCCGAGGTTGCTGCCGAGCAGCTGCTGCTGTATCGAAAAGCCACCGAAGCCGCGCAGGCGGCTCCAGTCGACCCCTGCCTGATAGGCGTCGTCGAGGCGCACCTCGGCGATGGTCGCCTCGATCAGCACCTGGCGGCTCACGGCACGCGTCACGCTGTCGATATACTGCTGGATGAGCAGGTGCTGGCGCTCGGTGGCGAGCACGTTGACCGTGCCGGCAAGCGCATTGACCACCACGCTGTCGCGCATGTCGTTGGCCATGGCTGGCTGGGCTGCGGATTGTCCGAACACGGTGTTGAACAGGGTGGTCGCCGCAGCACCGGCCTGGCTGACGGCTTCGGCCTGGGCGAGCCGCTCTTCGCGCTGCTGGCGCGCCTGTTCGGCACGCTGGGCACGATCTTCGACCGACTGCGCCTGCGCCCTGGAAGCCGTGAGGATCGCGCGCACGTTGTCGCGCAGCGTTTCCCAGAAATGGCTCTGCGATGTCGTGCGCACCAGGGTTGCCGAGGCGTTGGCCGTGCCGGAGGTGGCCGCAGCGCCGCCGTTGACGGCAGCGCCGGTGCCGCCGGTTGCCCCCTGCGCGCCGCCGATCTGGCCGGAGGCGCCGATGGTGGCGACGGTATCGCGCTGCATGTTCACGTAGTCGACCCGGTACACCTGGAAGAACGGCGTGTCGGGCTGCACGACGATGGTGGTGCCTTCGGTGCGCACGCGCATGTCGACCTGGCGCACGACCCGCTCGAGGATGGCCGGAAGCGTTTCGTCGATCGCATTGAGCGTCACGCGCCCGGTCAGCCCGGGATGGATATCGATGTTCTGCCGTGTGTCGCGCGCGAGCGCCAGCAGCAGCTCACGCACCGGGACATCGCTCACCACGACGCTGAAGGTGGCGGCCTTCTCGACCGGCTTCGGTGGCGGTACCTGCCCGGAGCTGCGCACGGGTGCGGGAATGTCCGGTACCGGGGCGATCCCGCGGTCGGTGGCGAGATGGCCGGGCGATCGCGGCAGCTCGGGTGCAACCCTGACCGGCGTGGTGCAGCCGCCGGTCGCCAGCGCGATGCCAAGTGCATGAAGAAGGCATGGCACGACCCTCGCGGCGGCGATCGCCGGTCGCAGGCGGGGGCTCGATGCGGTCATCGGCGGATCGCCGTCGACGATCGGCAGGTCGGGTCTCGGGTGGGCGGGTGGCATCGGCGCTGGAGAGGAGGGGAACATCCACGACGCCGCTAGCGTCTCACGCAGGCGGCTGTCCGATGCAGCGGAGAAACGCCCGTTCCAGCCCGGTTTCGGGGGGTGATGTGCCGGCCTCTGGTGCGAACCGCTCGACCAGCGCCGCCGGCGTACCGAGGAACGCCAGACGGCCCTGATGGATCACCGCGAGCCGGTCGCACGACGCCGCGACGTCCTCGAGCGCATGCGAACTGAACACCACCGAGAAACCCTGGCGGCGCAGGCGCTCGAGGGCGGTACGCACCCGCGAACGGGCGAGCGGATCGAGGCCGCTCATGGGTTCGTCGAGCACGGTCAGCGGACGCCGTGCCAGCAGGCAGGCGGCCAGGCCGAGCTTCTGCAGCATGCCCTTGCTGAACGTGCGCGCCGGCCGGTCGAGCGCCTCGGGATCGAAGTCGAGTTCGTCGAGCTGCACTCGCGCCGCAGGTTCGTCATGCGCGGCGGCGCGCAGCGCGGCGTGGTAGCGCAGGTAGTCCCGACCGGTCAGGTAGTACGGCGGTGAAAAGTGTTCCGGTAGCCAGGCGAGCTGCCGGCGCGCAAGGGCCTGCGTGCTGGGTACGCCGAAGATGCGGATCTCGCCGCGGTCGGCGCGGCAGTAATCGAGCATGCAGCGCAGCAGTGTCGTCTTGCCGGCGCCATTCACCCCGACCAGCGCGAAGCTTTCGCCGGGTGCCACGGAAAACGACACATCGGCTACGGCCAGCCTGCTGCCGAACCGCCGGTTGACGCCGGAAAACTCGACCGCCGCTGCATGCATCCCGAGTGTTGTCGAACCAGTAACTCACCGGTAGGGTGCGAGGGGCTAGAATAGCTTTTTTCCACTCAAAGCTCGCGCGTGTCTTCGGACAACTTCGTAGAAATCTCCGGCCTTCACTTCGGCTACGGTCGCCGCAGCATCCTCAACGGGCTCGACCTCCAGGTTCCGCGCGGAAAGGTGGTGTCCATCATGGGCGGCAGCGGCTGTGGCAAGACCACGGTGCTGCGGCTGATCGGTGGCGCGCTTCAGCCGTCCGCGGGCTCGGTCGTCGTCGATGGCCAGCCGGTGGCCGGCCTCGATCGTGACGGGCTGTACGGGCTGCGCCGCAGGATGGGGATGCTGTTCCAGTTCGGGGCATTGTTCACCGACCTGTCGGTGTTCGACAACGTCGCATTTCCGATGCGGGAGCGCACCGGGCTGCCCGAGCCGATCGTGCGCGACCTGGTGCTGATGAAACTTCATGCGGTGGGCCTGCGCGGCGCGGCCCGGCTGATGCCGGGCGAACTGTCCGGCGGCATGGCGCGCCGCGTGGCACTGGCGCGGGCGGTGGCGCTCGACCCCGAACTGGTCATGTACGATGAACCCTTCACCGGACTGGACCCGATCTCGCTGGGCGTGATCAGCAACCTGATCCGTACCCTCAACGACGCACTGGGCGCGACATCCATCGTGGTCACCCACGACGTGCGCGAGTCGATGAAGATCCTCGATTACTGTTACCTGATGGCCGAGGGAAAGATCGTCGCGCGCGGGACGCCGGCAGAGATGCTCGCATCCGAACTGCCATACGAGCGCCAGTTCTTCCATGGCGAGATGGACGGCGCCGTGCCGTTCCACTACCCGAGCGCCGATTACGGTACCGAACTGGGGCTGGACGCACATGGTCGATAAGGGCTGGCTGACCATCCGGGGTGCCGGCCGCCATGCGGTCGAGTCCTTCCTGCGCCTGGGCCATGCGACGCGTTTCCTGGGGCTGACGCTCGCCAACTCGCATGTCAGCCTGCGCCGGCCCCGGCTCGTGGTGCGCGAGGTCTACTTCTCGGGCGTGCTCTCGCTCGTGATCATCCTGGTGTCCGGCCTGTTCGTCGGCATGGTGCTCGGCCTGCAGGGCTACCAGACGCTCAGGACCTACGGCTCGGAATCGGCCCTGGGCGTGCTGGTCGCGTTGTCGCTGCTGCGCGAACTGGGCCCGGTGATCACCGCGCTGCTGTTCGCGAGCCGGGCCGGGTCGGCGATCACCGCCGAGATCGGCCTCATGAAGGCGACCGAGCAGTTGCGGGCCATGGAGATGATGGCGGTCGACCCGATCGCACGCGTGGTGGCGCCGCGTTTCTGGGCGGGGGTCATCTCGACGCCGCTGCTCACCGCGATGTTCACCGCGATGGGCATCTATGGCGGCTACCTGGTCGGAGTCGTCCTTCTCGGCGTCGATGCCGGCTCGTTCTGGTCGCAGATGCAGAGTTCGGTCGATCTGCGCGAGGACATCGTCAACGGCATGCTGAAGAGCGTGGTGTTCGGCTTCGCGATCTCCTGGATCGCCGTGTACGAAGGGTATGATGCCCCCCCGACCGCGGAAGGGGTGTCCGGCGCGACCACCCGCACCGTGGTCACTTCGGCGCTGGCCATCCTGTTTCTCGATTACATCCTTACTTCGCTCATGTTCCGGGGGATCTGATGGAACGTTCGTCGCTCGATGTCTGGGTCGGCCTCTTCGTGGTCGGCGGCATGGTCGCGCTGCTGATCCTCGCGCTCAAGGTAGGCAATGCCGGCGACCTGCTGGGCGCGGGTCCCA
>JBILGF010000487.1:0-2722 GCA_044351195.1 Burkholderiales bacterium | reverse complement strand
CGAAGCCGTTGGTCCGCCGTTTCGTGCGGATCCGAGCGGGAGCCCACGGAAATGGCAGGCGCAAGCCTTCTCGCGCTGCTCGACGACATCAGCATGGTGCTCGACGACGTGGCGATTCTCGCCAAGCTGGCGGCGAAGAAGAGCGCCGGGGTACTCGGCGATGACCTCGCGCTCAACGTGCATCAGGTGGCAGGTGTCAGCGCGGCGCGGGAACTGCCCGTGGTCTGGGCAGTCGCGCGCGGTTCACTGGTCAACAAGGCCATTCTGGTTCCCGCGGCGCTGGCGATCGGTGCGTTTGCGCCATGGGCCATCCTGCCGCTGCTGATGGTCGGCGGTGCCTTTCTCTGTTACGAAGGGTGCGAGAAACTGGCGCACCGGTTCCTGCAGGCGCCCGCGCAGCGCCAGGCGGAGCGGACGGCGCGGGTGGATGCGCTGGCTGACCCCCAGGCCGACCTCGTCGCCTTCGAGCGGGAGAAGATCAAGGGTGCGGTACGCACCGATTTCATCCTCTCGGCAGAGATCATTGCGATCACGCTGGGCATCGTCGCGGCTGCGCCCTTCGTCACCCAGGCGCTGGTCCTGGGGGCCGTGGCCCTCGGCATGACGGTCGGCGTCTATGGCCTGGTGGCCGGTATCGTGAAGCTGGACGATCTGGGCCTGTACTGGAGCCGGGCCGCCGGGAGGATACGGCGCTCGGCCGGCAATGCCGTGCTCTGGCTCGCACCCTGGCTGATGAAGGGGCTGTCGATCGTCGGTACCGCCGCCATGTTCCTGGTCGGTGGCGGCATCCTGGTGCACGGCGTGCCGCAATTGCACCACGCGGTCGAGGGTCTTTCGGTATCGATCGGCGGCGTGGCCGGCTGGTTCTGCGTACTGCTGGCCAACGCCACGGTCGGCATCGTTGCGGGGGCGATCACGCTTGCGGCAGTGCTTGCCTCGAAGCGGCTGGTGGCTGGCAGCGCGGCCGGCGCCGGCCAGCCCCCCCGATGACGCCGCCCAGCCATGTGCCGGCGTGGCCGCATGACGGAAGCCGGCGTCCGGCGTTCGCGGTCAGTTGCCAGGCGCGGGGGGCGCGAGCGCGATTCCCAGGGCCAGCCGCGCGACGACGGCTTCCTCGTTGGTGGGAATCACGTATGCATGCACCTTGCTGTCGGCCGTCGTGATGCGCGTCTCGCCCGCATCGTTGGCGCGCATGTCGAGGTGCAGCCCCATCCAGCGCAGCGCCTCCACCACCCGCGCGCGCACCGGTGCCGCGTTCTCGCCGATGCCGGCGGTGAACACGAGGGCGTCCAGCCCTCCGACCGCTGCGGCGAGCGCTCCGGTTTCGCGCACGATGCGGTGGCAATACATGTCGACGGCCAGTGCCGCCGCGGGCGCACCCGATGCGAGCAGGGTACGCATGTCGTGCGACAGGCCCGAGATGCCGAGCAGCCCGGCTTCCCGGTAGAGTTTGCGCTCGAGCGTTGCCGCGTCGATGCCCGCATGGCGCAGCAGGTGCAGCACCGCGCCCGGATCGAGCGCGCCGCAGCGTGTACCCATCATCAGGCCGTCGAGTGCGGTGAAACCCATCGTCGTCGCGCAGCTTCGCCGCTCGTGCAGCGCGCACATCGATGCGCCGTTGCCCAGGTGCGCTACCACCACGCGCCCGTCGGCCAGCGGCCCGAGGTGCACCGGCAGCACCCCGGCGATGTACTCGTACGACAGGCCGTGGAAGCCGAACCTGCGCACGCCATGCGCACGCAGGTCGGCGCCGACCGCGAAGGTGCGCTCGACGGCGCTCAGCGTGGCGTGGAATGCGGTGTCGAAACAGGCCACCTGAGGCAGGCCTGGCCGCAGCGTGGCGAGCGCGCGTATCGGGGCGATGCTCGCCGGCTGGTGCAGCGGCGCGAGCGCGGTCAGGGCCTCGATCGCGCCGATCACTGCATCGTCGACGATCACCGGCGCGACGAACTGCTCGCCGCCATGCACCACACGGTGACCGATCGCGCGCAGCACGAGGTCGTCATCGTGTGCGTCGATCCAGCGCAGCAGGTGGTCGAGTGCTTCGGAATGGGTCCACGCCCCGCGGCGCAGTTCGCCCAGATCGCGGTCGACGATGCGCCGGCCAGCGGCATCGGCCACCAGGAACCGGGGGTCTTCGTCGAGGTCTTCCAGCTGGCCGCGGAACACCGGCGCGATCGACTGCCCACGGCAGGCGAACAGCGCGAACTTCAGGCTGGACGAGCCGGCATTGAAGGTGAGGATGGTGTCGGTCATCCGGATCCTGTATCGACGTGCAGGGCAGGCTGGCGGTAACTGGCGGCAGCTGGCAACAGCTGGCGACAGGTGGCCCTGGCGCTCAGCTGGCGCCGATGACGCTCGCGGCGGACGTGGCCAGACGCGCCACCGCACAGGAAGCCAGGCGCGAGCCGAGGCTGTCGGCGCGGCTGGTGAGGATCACCGGCACGCGTGCGCCAAGCACCAGGCCGGCGGCGAATGCGCCGGTGAAGAACACCAGCTGCTTGTAGAGCATGTTGCCAGCCTCGATGTCCGGGGCCAGCAGGATGTCCGGCCGTCCGGCAACCGGCGAGACGATCCCCTTGATGCGCGCCGAGTCTGCCGACAGGGCGTTGTCGAATGCCAGCGGGCCATCGAGAACACCGCCGCTGATCTGGCCTCGGTCGGCCATCTTGCACAGGGCCGCCGCATCCAGGGTTGCCGGCATCTTCGGGTTCACCGTCTC
>JBILGF010000485.1:0-2738 GCA_044351195.1 Burkholderiales bacterium | reverse complement strand
AACTGCGCCGACTTGCCCATCGCGCCGATGAACAGCAGGATGCAGGTGAGCGTGACCAGCGACCATTGCACGCCCGGGATCACCTCGATGCGGGCATCGACCATGCTCGGCGCACCGTCGAACACCTGCTGGTAGTCGAGCGTGCCGAAGAACGCCAGCACCAGGCCGATGCCGAGCAGGAATCCGAAGTCGCCCACCCGGTTCACCAGGAAGGCCTTCAGGTTGGCGTAGGTCGCCGTCGGCCGCTTGTACCAGAAGCCGATCAGCAGGTAGGACACCAGCCCGACCGCTTCCCAGCCGAAGAACAGCTGCAGGAAGTTGTTGCTCATCACCAGCATGAGCATCGAGAAGGTGAACAGCGAGATGTACGAGAAGAAGCGCTGGTAGCCCGGGTCGTCCTTCATGTAGCCGATGGTGTAGACATGCACCATCAGCGACACCGAGGTGACCACCAGCATCATGGTGGCGGTCAGGCTGTCGATCAGGAAACCGATCTCGAGCCGGATGTCGCCCGAAGTCAGCCAGGTGTAGACCGTGCCGTTGAACGTATTGCCCGCCGCGACGTCGAGGAACACGTACACGGACGCGGCCAGCGATACCGCGACGCCGGCGATGGTGACCACATGGGCCCCGGCACGACCGACCTGGCGGCCGAAGAGGCCCGCGACCAGGGCACCGAACAGCGGCGCGAGGGGAACCAGCAGGTAGACCGTCTGCATCGTCATTGCGGCGCCCTCATCCTTTCAGCGTGCCGAGGTCGTCGACATGGATGGTGCGCAGGTTGCGGAACAGCGCCACCAGGATGGCCAGGCCGATGGCCGACTCGGCCGCCGCGACGGTAAGTATGAAGAACACGAACACCTGGCCGGCGATGTCCTGCAGGAAATAACTGAAGGCGATGAAGTTGAGGTTCACCGCCAGCAGGTTCAGCTCGATCGCCATCAACAGGATGATCACGTTCTTCCGGTTGAGGAAGATGCCGAGCACGCTGATCGCAAAGAGGATCGCGCCCAGAATCAGGTAGTACGACAGCGGCACCAACGGCTTGGCTCCCTTTTGTCTTGCTGCTTCCTGGTGTCGGTCCGGCACCGGCCCGTACGGGCGGCAGCGCCGGTCATTTCGTCTGTTGTGGCGGTTGTTGCGGTGGCTGTGCGGGTTCGGGCGGTGGCGCGGACACGCCCTTCTTCTCGGAGGGCATCGAAACCAGGCGTACCCGGCCTTCGCGCGTGGCGGCGACCTGTACGGCCGGGTCGATGCTGCGGGTGTTCTTGCGCGTGCGCAGCGTGAGCGCGATCGCGGCGATGATCGCCACCAGCAGGATCACTGCGGCGAGTTCGAACGGATACAGGTACTCGGTGTACAGCACCAGCCCGATTTCGCGGGTATTGCTGTAACCCTCGGCGACTTCCGGCGGCGGGGGCCGCATCGACAGGCCGAAGTACGGACCGATCAGTGTCGCGCCCATGATCACCAGCAGCAGCACCGCCACCGGCAGCGCGATCGGCAGGATGTTCCAGAAACCCTCGCGCAGCCGGTCGACGTTGATGTCGAGCATCATGATGACGAACAGGAACAGCACCATCACCGCGCCGACATAGACCAGGATCAGGGTGATCGCCAGGAACTCGGCATGCAGCAGCAGCCACAGGCCGGCCGCCGAGGCGAAGGACAGCACCAGGAACAGCGCCGCATGCACCGGGTTGCGCGCGGTGATCACGCGCAGTGCCGACAGCACGAGCACCGTCGCCAGCACGAAGAAGACGATCGACGGGAAGTTCATCGTGCTGCCCTCACCGGCATCGCGCCGGCCGCCATGTCAACGGTAGTTCGCATCGGCCATCCTGTCGCGGGCGATCTGGTCTTCGCAGCGATCGCCGATCGCCAGCAGCATTTCCTTGGTGTAGACGAGGTCTCCACGGCGCTCGCCGTGGTACTCGAGCACACGCGTCTCGACGATCGAGTCGACCGGGCAGGACTCTTCGCACAGGCCGCAGAAGATGCACTTGGTGAGGTCGATGTCGTAGCGCGTCGTGCGCCGCGTGCCATCGTCGCGCACCTCGGATTCGATGGTGATCGCCAGCGCCGGGCAGACCGCCTCGCACAGCTTGCACGCGATGCAGCGCTCCTCGCCGTTCGGATAGCGACGCAGTGCGTGCAGGCCCCGGAAGCGCGGGCTCTGCGGCGTCTTTTCCTCGGGATACTGCACGGTGATCTTGCGCGCGAACAGGTTGCGCCCGGTCAGCATCATGCCGCGCAGCAGTTCGAGCAGCAGGAACGATCGGAAAAAGCGCTGCATGCCGGTCATCATGGTCGGTCTCCGTGTGTGGCCATGGCTCAGAACCACCAGCTGAACGGGGGCCAGCTGCGCACGGGTTCCATCATCGCCACGCCGACGACCATGATCCAGACCAGTGTCAGGGGGATGAATACCTTCCAGCCCAGGCGCATGATCTGGTCGTAGCGATAGCGCGGGAAGGTCGCCCGCAGCCAGAGGAAGCAGAACAGCACGAATGCGATCTTGATGAACAGCCAGTGCATGCCGGGCCCGAACAGCAGCCCGACGACCGGGATCGCGGCCAGCGAATCGACCTGCACGGGAGGCAGCCAGCCACCCAGGAACATCAGCGCGGCCAGCGCCGAGATCAGGATCATGTTGGCGTATTCGGCCAGGAAGAACACGGCGAACGCCGTGCCCGAATACTCGACATGGAAGCCGGCCACGATCTCCGACTCGCCCT
>JBILGF010000484.1:0-2742 GCA_044351195.1 Burkholderiales bacterium | reverse complement strand
ATCGGCTGCATCAACTTCGCCGGCGGCTCCGGTGGCTCCCCTGCTTCGAAGGGCCGGATGTGCGAGCCGCAGCGGATAGAGTCGCTGATGTCCGAATGGGGCCGCACCAACCGCCTGCCCAGCCTGTGGCTGTACGCGCCCAACGACCTCTTCTGGGGACCGGAAGCCCCGCAACGCTGGCATGCGGCCTTTGCCGCGGGCGGCAGCCCGGCACGTTTCGTCGGCACCGAGCCCGTGCCCGCCCCGGACGGCCACAGCCTGCTGCGCGTCGGTGGTCGGTTATGGTCTGTTCCGCTGCAGGCCTGGCTCGGCGAACACGGTTTCTGACGCAGTCCCGTCCGGCTCAGCGGCGCCGTACGCGGATCACGCCCTTGACCTCGCCGATCGCCGCCAGCAGCCGCTTCACCTGGGCGACGTCGAGCACCTCCACCGTGAACATCATGTGCGCGGTGTCGCTGCGCGACGCAGTCCGGGTGGCGGTGACGTTCACCTTCTCACGCGACAGCAACTCGGAGATGTCGCGCAGCAGGCCCTGCCGGTCGTGCGCCAGCACGTCGAGGTCCACCGCGAAACGCTCGCCATCGCGCTGACCCCATCCGGACTCGATCATCCGCTCCTGGGGCATCCGCACGACGTTCGGACAGTCCTGGCGATGCACCGTGACGCCGCGCCCGCGCGATACGAAACCGACGATCGGATCGGGCGGTGCCGGCTTGCAGCACTTCGCCAACACGGTGAGCAGCTTGTCGACGCCGACCACCAGGATGCCGCGCGCACTGCCGCCCGCTTCCGATCGCCGCGCGATCGGAACCCTGTCCGGCGGCTCGTAGGGCTGACCGGCATCCGCGGCGGGTTCGCGCAGCGCGACCTGCAGCTGCCGCTGGTTCACCTCGCCGCGGGCGATCGCGGCGAACGCCTCGTCGAGCTTGTCGATGCCCAGCCGCACCGGCAGCTGGTCGAGGTTGTAGGCACCGATGCCCAGGCGCTGCAGTTCGCGCTCGACCAGCGCCCGCCCCTGTGCGATGTTGGTCGCCAGATTCCGTGCATTGAACCACTGGCGCACCTTGTTGCGCGCGCGTGAGCTGCGGGTGAAACCCAGCTGCGGGTTGAGCCAGTCGCGCGACGGGCCGCCCTCGCGGGTGGTGATGATCTCGACCGTCTGGCCATTGGCGAGCGGGAAGCTGAGCGGGACGATCGCGCCGTCGACCTTCGCCCCGCGGCAGCGATGGCCGAGCTCGGTATGCAGTGCATAGGCGAAGTCGACCGGCGTGCTGCCCGCGGGCAGGTCGACCACGCGGCCCTGCGGCGACAGTGCATAGACGACATCGCTGAACAGCTCGGTCTTGAAGCGGTCTCCGATCGAGGGGACCGCTTCATCGTCCGTGCCGGGTGCGGGTGCGGCATCGGCCGCCTGGCCCAGGCCCTGCCCGCCCTGCTGCACGACGGTGTCGCGCCAGTCGAGCACGCGCCGCAGCCACGCGATGCGCTGGTCGTAGTCGCTGCCGGCGGCCTTGCTGCCAGCTTCCTTGTAGGCCCAGTGCGCGGCCACGCCGAGCTCCGCATGCTGGTGCATCGCATGGGTGCGTATCTGCACCTCGACCGCACGCTCGCCCGGGCCGATCACCGCCGTGTGCAGCGACCGGTAGTCATTGCCCTTGGGCCGTGCGATGTAGTCGTCGAATTCCCTGGGGATCGGCGTCCAGCGGTGGTGCACCAGGCCGAGCGCGGCATAGCAGTCCTTCACCTCGTCCACCAGCACGCGCACGCCGAACACGTCGTACAGATCGCCGAACTCCACGCCCTTGCGGCCCATCTTGCGCCAGATGCTGTAGATGTGCTTCGGCCGGCCGGTGACCCGCGCCGCAATGCCCGCCGCAGCCAGGTCGGCACGCACGATGTGCATCACGTCATCGATCGTCTGCTGGCGCGCGGTGCGCTTCTCGTCGAGCAGCCTGGCGATACGCTTGTAGGTCACCGGGTCGGACAACCGGAATGCGAGGTCTTCCAGTTCCCACTTGAGTTGCCAGACGCCCAGTCGGTTGGCCAGCGGCGCGAACAGGTCGAGCGTCACCCGCGCATGGCGGCGCCGCAGCGCCTCGTCCGGATGGCGAGTCAGCGCGCGCAGCGTGACCAGTTCCTGGGCCAGCTTTATCAGCACGGTGCGGATATCCTGCACCATGGCCAGCAGCATCTTGCGCAGCGATTCCTGCTGCGCCGGGGTGGTGCCGGCTTCCCCGATCTCGGACAGCGTCTGGATGGCATCGAGCCGCGCCGTACCCTCGACCAGCGACGCAACCTCGGGTCCGGCCCTGTGGCGCAATCCCTCGCGCGCGCTGGCGCTGTCGAGTGGCACCCATGCCAGCAGCCCGGCCAGGCGTGTCGCCGGATCGGCGCCGATGGCGGCCAGCACCTGCGCGACATCAAGGGCGGCCGCCGAGGCAAGCATGCCCGCCGGCAGCCTGACTTCTCCGTAGCGAAGCACCGCCCAGGAGAGTGCAGCCTCGGGCTGCACGCCAGCGAGCGCCTCGATGTGGCCCTGCTCGCGCAGCAGCGCGGCGGCGTGCAATGCCCAGTCTTCGGTCGTCGCCTGTGGCGGCAGGATCAGTGCGTCGGAGACCATCTGCGGATTATCTCACCTGTGCTGCATGCACTGCGCCTGGCCGGTCCCGACGGCCACTGCCGCGGCCTGCGCCCGATCGCGCACCGCTTCGGCCAGTCGGGTGAGCGTGAGGGGCGCGCAAC
>JBILGF010000076.1:0-9452 GCA_044351195.1 Burkholderiales bacterium | reverse complement strand
CGGCTCAACCTGGCGTCATTGCTGACCGACCCTGATGCGGCTGCATCCACGCCATCGCCAGCGGTTGCGCCGCAGGGGCTGTCCGCTGCCGGTGCCGGGGCTGCCGGCCCGGCACCGGCAGGCCAACCCTGGACCTGGGCACTGCGGCGCGCGGCGATCGAACGCTTCAACGTACGCTTCGATGATCGTGTTCCGGCCAGTCCGGTGGCGATCGAGCTGTCGGACATCGCAGCCTCGATCGAGGACCTGAACAGCACCAGAGGCTCGCGCGCAAACGCAACGCTGCGCCTGTCGATCAACCGCAGCGGCAGCCTGTCGGCGAAAGGCCGGTTCGCACTCGACCCGATGGCGGGAAGCTTCGACATCGATGCCCGGTCGATCGCCGTGCTGCCGCTGCAACCCTACTTCACCGAGAAGCTCAACGTCGTGATCACCGGGGGCGAGGTATCGGCCCGGGGCGCGGTGAGCGCCGACACCTCGGCAACACCGCTGCGCGCCGGTTTCGTCGGCGAGGCGAGCATCGCGAACTTCGCGGCGCTCGAGCGGCTGACCGACCAGGAACTGCTGCGCTGGAAGTCGCTGTTCTTCGGCGGGATCGACGTGACGGCCAGCCCTGCCCGGGTGTCGATCGGCGAGATCGCACTGTCCGAGTTCTTCGCGCGCATCATCCTGTCGGAAAAGGGCCGCCTTAACCTGCAGGACCTCGTCCGCGCCGATGCCGCCCCTGGCGCACCAACCCCGGGGGCGACGCCGAGCGAGGCCACCAGCGCCGGGGCTGCAACCTCGACTGGCGCCGTCGCCGGCACCGGCGCTGGCGCGACCTCGAACGGACCGAAGCCACCGGTGCCCGCCGCAGCACCGCTGCCGCTGAACATCGGCCGGATCTCGCTCGCCTCGGGCAACATCGACTTCACCGACCTGTTCGTGCGGCCGAATTTCCGGCTCAACCTGACCGGCATGACCGGCTCGGTGTCGACCCTCACCTCCGAGCCGGGCAGCGCGGCGGATCTCGAACTGCGCGGCCAGCTCGACGGCAGCGCGCCGGTGGAGATCGTCGGTCGACTGAACCCGATCGCCACGCCGCTGCTGGTCGACATCAAGGGTGCGGTGCGCGGGGTCGAACTGTCCACCCTGTCCCCCTACTCCACCAAGTACACCGGTTACGGCATCGAGCGCGGGCGACTGACGCTGAACATCGCCTACAAGGTGGATGGGCGCAAGGTTGACGCCGAGCACCGGATCTTCCTCGACCAGCTCACCTTCAGCACCGAGCGCATCGAAGGGCCGGCAGTGGTCAGGCTGCCGATCCTGTTCGCGGTGCGCCTGCTGCAGAACCGGCGCGGCGAGATCGACCTCAACCTGCCGATCAGCGGCACGCTCGACGACCCCAAGTTCCGCATCGGCCCGATCATCTGGCAGGTCGTGGTCAACCTGATCACCCGGGCGGTGACCGCGCCGTTCTCGCTGCTCGCCTCTCTTGGCGGCGGCAGCGGCGAGGAACTGTCGACCGTCGAGTTCGAATCCGGCCGCGCCGTGCTGTCGGACGCGGCACGCAAGCGGCTGGCGCTGCTGGGCAAGGCACTGTCCGACCGGCCATCGCTGCGGCTGGAACTCGCGGGCCACGCAGACGCGGAGCGCGACCGGGAAGGATTCCGGCGCATGCAGCTCGAAACAGCCGTGCGCGCCCAGAAGGCGCGCGACCTCGCGCGCAAGGGTGAATCCGTGGCTGCACTGGATGCGGTGAAGCTCGATCCGAAAGAGTACGAGACCTTCCTGCGCGCGGCCTATCGCGAGGCGAAATTCCCGAAACCGCGCAATGCGGTCGGGATGCTGCGCGAACTGCCGGTACCCGAGATGGAAACCCTCATGCTGACCCATGTCACCGTCACCGCGGACGACCTGCGCCAGCTGGCCACCGCCCGCGCACGCGCGGTCGAAACCTACCTCATCAAGGAAACCGGCCTGTCGCCCGAGCGCGTTTTCCTGGTGCAGGCGAAGCCGGCTGCCGCCGATGGCGAGGCATCGAAGGCCATGCTGCCTCCGGCGCGTGTCGACATGGCGATCCGGTAGACCGGGAGACTGCCACCATGGAAGACCGGATCCGGGTATCCAAGCTGATGGCCACCCAGGGACTGTGTTCCCGCCGCGAGGCCGATGCCTACATCGAACGCGGCTGGGTCAGCGTCGATGGCGTGGTGGTCAGCGAACTGGGCACGCGCATCCTGGCGCACCAGAAGATCACGCTGTCGCCGGCGGCGACCGCCCGGCAGCACGAGCGTGTCACGGTGCTGCTCAACAAGCCGATCGGCTACGTGTCGGCGCAGGCTGAACACGGCTACCAGCCGGCCATCGCGCTGGTTGCGGGCAACAGCCGGTTCCCCGGCGACACGGCACCGCTGCGCTTCGAATCCGCACACCTGCGCGGCCTCGCCCCGGCCGGTCGGCTGGACATCGATTCGACCGGGCTGCTGGTGCTGACCCAGGATGGCCGTATCGCGCGCCAGCTGATCGGCGCCGACAGCCCGGTCGAGAAAGAGTACCTGGTACGGGTCGAAGGCCAGCTGGCGGAACAAGGCATGGCCCTGCTCAACCACGGACTGAGCCTGGACGGCGTGCAGCTCAGGCCGGCGAAGGTCGGCTGGCAGAACGATGATCAGCTGCGCTTCGTGCTGCAGGAGGGCCGAAAGCGGCAGATCCGGCGCATGTGCGAACAGGTCGGCCTGCGCGTGACCGGGTTGAAGCGGGTGCGCATCGGGCGCGTGCGCCTGGCCGACCTGCCGCTCGGCCAGTGGCGCTATCTCGGGCCCGGGGAACGGTTCTGAGCGCGGCCGGGGCGGTGCGGGCGGCAGCGCAGGCAGCCCCGCCGCTATAATCCGCGTCCCGGTCCGTCAGACCGACAGCGGAGCAGACAACGATGGCACTTCCCCTCGATGGCGTGAAGGTGGTCGACCTCACCAGCGTGCTGGCCGGACCCTTCTGCACCATGACCATGTCGGACATGGGTGCACAGGTCCTTAAGGTCGAGAACTTCCCCGAAGGCGATCTGTCGCGCCGGCTTTCGCCCAAGATCAACGACGAGAGCTACTGCTTCGCGATGGTCAACCGCAACAAGCGCAGCATCGCGCTCGACCTGAAGAGCACCCGCGGCAAGGAAGTGTTCATGAAGCTCGCCGCCGGGGCCGACGTGATCCTCGAGAACATGCGGCCGGATGCGAAGTTCCACATGGGCGTCGACTACGAGTCGGTGAAGCAGGTCAACGAGAAGATCATCTACGCGTCGATCTCGGGCTTCGGACAGACCGGTCCCTACGCGAAGAAGGGTGGCTACGACATCGTCGCCCAGGGAATGACCGGCATCATGCGCATGACCGGAGACCAGGGCGGGCGCCCGGCCAAGGTCGGCATCGCGATGAACGACGTCGCCGGCGGCATCACCGCCCTGTATGCGATCCTCGCCGCCTACATCCATCGCCTGCGCACCGGCGAAGGGCAATACCTGGAGACCTCGCTGGTCGACGCCGGCCTGGCCTGGATGATGTGGGAGTCGGCCGCGTTCTTCGGGGCTGGCGAGGTCGCGATGGCCAACGGCACGCGGCACCGGCGGTCGGCGCCCTACCAGGCGTTCCGCAGCGCCGATGGCTACGTGACGGTCGGGGCCAACAGCGAGAAGATGTGGGCCAGCTTCTGCAACGATGTACTGGGCCGCCCCGAACTGCTGCAGGATGAGCGCTTCAAGGGCCTGCAGAACCGCCTTGCCAATGTCGACGCCTTGCAGCACGAGATCGAGACGGTGCTGACCACGAAGCCCACCGCGCACTGGGTGCCGCTCCTCGACAAGGCCGCGGTGCCCGGCGGCCCGGTCTACACGTTCGACGAGACGGTGGAAGATCCGCACATCAAGGCGCGAGAGATGTTCTTCGATGTCGAGCATCCGATCATCGGCCGGATGAAGAACATCGGCTACCCGGTGAAGTTCTCGCGCACGCCGCAGCAGTTCCGCTCGGCCGCGCCGTGGCTCGGCCAGCACAGCTCCGACGTGCTGCACGAGCTGGGCTACCCGGCCGACGAGATCGAATCGATGTTCAGCGAAGCCGTGGTGTTCGACAAGTATCGCAAGTCCGCCTGACCGGCACGAGCACGGCAGCCCCCGATGAACCCGGCAAAGCGGCGCGCTATCTTCGAGCGTTTCGCGTCCGCGAACCCGCAACCGAAGGGCGAACTCGACTGGCAGACCCCGTTCCAGTTGCTGGTCGCGGTGATCCTGTCCGCCCAGGCGACCGATCGCAGCGTGAACCTCGCCACCGCAACGCTGTTCCGGGAAGCACCCGGGCCGCACGAGATGCTCGCGCTCGGCCGCGACGGCATCGAGCGCCACATCCGCACGATCGGGCTGTTCCGCTCGAAGGCAAAGCATGTCGAACAGACCTGCGCGATCCTGGAACGCCTGCCGGGCGTGGGGCGAAAGACAGCCAACGTGATCCTGAACATCGCGTTCGGACATCCGACGATAGCGGTGGATACCCACCTGTTCCGTCTGGGCAACCGCATTCCGCTCGCCCCTGGCACCACGCCGCTGGAGGTCGAGCGGCGGCTGCTGAAGTTCGTTCCCCCCGAGTATCTCCAGCACGCGCACCACTGGCTGATACTGCACGGCCGCTACGTGTGCAAGGCGCTGCGTCCCGACTGCCCGAACTGCCTGATCAACGACCTGTGCGAGTACCGCAGCAAGACGGTAGCCGACACATGAGCGTGTTCCAGCCCACGCGCGACCAGGCCCGGGCCTTCCTGGCGGATGCCTGGCGCAAGCACAGGGCGCGCGAGCCCCTGGCACCGATCGAGGCGATCACCGCCGACATCATCGCCGCACATCCCGAGTACCACGCTCTGCTCGAAGCCGCACCGACCGCCTGCAACGAGGCCCCGGCCGAGGACGCGGCGGCGAATCCGTTCCTGCACCTGCACCTGCACCTGGCCCTGGCCGAGCAGTTGTCGATAGACCAGCCGCCGGGAATCGTCGCGGCGTACCGTCAGTTGCTGTCGCGCTGCGGCGAGCCGATGGCCGCGCAGCACGCAGCCATCGACTGCCTGGCCGAAGCCCTGTGGCAGTCGCAGCGCGATCGCCGGCCGCCCGATGGCGAGGCGTATCTGGCGTGCGTGCGCCGGATCGCCTCCGGCAGGCCGTCTACTTCCTGACGACCGACAACGAGCCCTTCATCCGCGCGTAATGCGCGGAGAGATCGCGGAAATCCTGGTCGGTGAGATTGGCGATCTGCGCCATCATGATCGCGTTCTTGCGTGCGCCGGTGCGATACGAACGCAGCGAATGCAGGAGGTAGTCTTCATGCTGCCCGGCAATGCGCGGAAAGCTCGGCGCAATGCTGTTGCCATCCGCACCATGACAGGCTGCACAGGGCTCGGCCAGTTTCGCGCCACGCTGTGCATCCTGTGCGAACGCCGGCGCAGTAGCCAGGCAACAGAGCAGGCCAGCCGCGACCACGCTTCGTGCGGCGGATACGCCGGTGGCTCGCCCGAAACATCGCGCGAGGGATCGGGCCGGGTTGCTGATCGGGAATCGGGTCATGGTCGTCTGCTTCATTTTCCGGCTGCGGTCGGGGCGCGCAGGCCACCCTGTCCGTAGAAGGCGGCAAGATCAGCGATCGCCTGGTCGGTCAGTGCCGATGAGATCGCCCGCATCGTGGGATGACTGCGCTCACCGCTGCGATAGGCCTGGAGGGCGGAAGCGATGTATTCCGGGTACTGGTTGCCGATCTTCGGAACATGAAAGACCTGCGGATACGCATTGCGCAGCCCGCTGATGCCATGGCACCCGGAACACATGGCTGCACGCTGGGCGCCCATCTTGGGGTCGCCGGTGACGGATTGGGCTGACACCGTGGCGGCAGACAGGCCGAGCAGGATGGCCGCGACGCCGATGAAACCACTGGCTGCATTCTTCATCGATACACTGCTTTCTCGCACCGCAAAGTGGCACGGACTGTAATGGAATCGGGGGTGCCCGGTCAATCGAGGCAGTACCCGGGTTGCTGCCGCGAGCCCTCGCACACGACATGCAAGAGGGGGGTGTTTACCGCGGCCGCGAAGTACGCCGCGCCGGGTGCCGTGGATGCCCGAGGTGACGGTTTGCTGCAACGTCCCGCAAGGCCGATAATCGGGGCGTGCCGCATGCGGTAAGGGCCTGCACTGCCCGGGCCAACCAACCCGGCACGAGCAGGCAGCACCGGTGTCCCATCACCGTCCTTCGGGACACCTGGAACCCGTGACCCCCATTTTAACCGATTCGAACACTGCGGCTCAAAGCCTGCAGCGCTTCCTGCCATTCATGCGCTGGCTGCCCGGCACGACCCGGCAGACTGCCCGGGCCGACCTGCTGGCCGGCCTCACCGGCGCGGTCATCGTGCTGCCGCAGGGCGTCGCCTTCGCGGCGCTGGCCGGGCTGCCCATCGAGTACGGCCTCTATTGTGCAATGGTGCCGGCGTTGATCGCGGCGCTTTTCGGATCGTCCTGGCATCTGGTCTCAGGGCCGACAAACGCGATCTCGATCGTGCTGTTCGCCTCGCTCGCACCGCTCGCCGAGCCCGGCAGCGCCCGCTATGTCGAACTGGCGCTGACAGTGACCCTGCTGGTCGGCGCGATGCAGCTGGCCATGGGACTGGCGCGCCTGGGCGCGCTGGTGAACTTCATCTCGCACACGGTGATCGTCGGCTTCATGGCCGCTGCGGCGGTGGTGATCATCAATGCCCAGGTCAAGACATTCTTCGGCATCGCGATCCCCCGCGATGCGGGCCCGCTGGGTACCTGGGAAGCCCTGTTCACCCGGGCCGGCGAGATCGACCTGCAGGTGATCACGGTGAGCCTGGTCACCCTGGGCAGTGCCATCGCGCTGCGCCGCTACGCGCCGCGCTGGCCCTACATGATCATCGCGATGGTGGCTGGTGCACTGGCTGCACTGGCCATCGATGCGGCCAGCGGCGGCACCTCGGGCATCCCGACCGTCGGTGCACTGTCGGCGTCCCTGCCACCGCTGTCGATGCCGGATCTTTCGCTCTCGGCGGTTCGCGAGACCGGCGCGATCGCGCTGGCGATCACCATCCTCGCACTGACCGAGGCGGTGTCGATCGCGCGCAGCATCGCCGTGCGCTCCGGACAGCGCATCGACAGCACCCAGGAGTTCATCGGGCAGGGCCTGTCCAACGTCGCAGGCGCCTTCTTCTCGAGCTACGCGTCCAGTGGCTCGTTCAACCGCAGCGGGGTGAATTTCGATGCCGGCGCGCGTACGCCGCTGGCTGCCGCCTCCTCCGCGCTGTTCCTGCTCGTGATCCTGTTCGCGGTGGCACCGCTTGCCATCTACCTGCCTCACGCCGCGATGGCGGCCGTGCTGACGATCGTCGCCTGGGGCCTGATCGATTTCCGCGGCATCCGGCAGATCTTCCGGGCCAGCCGCGCCGAGGCCGCGGTGCTCGCGCTCACCATCCTGTCCGGCGTGTTCATCAGCCTCGAGTTCTGTATCCTCGCCGGCGTGATGCTTTCGCTGATGCTCTACCTGAATCGCACGTCCCGTCCGGCCCTGGTGCCGATGGTGCCGGCCGCCGGCGCTGCTGGCCAACGCCGGTTCATGCCGCTGGCTGCGCGGCCCGGCCCCGCAGGCGGTGCGGACACCTGTCCGCAACTGCTCGTCCTGCGGCTGGATGGCTCGCTCTTCTACGGCGCGGTGGAACACGTGCGCGACCAGCTGCACGAGTGCTCCGGCGGGGCCGGGCTGCCACGCCACCTGCTGCTGCTCGGTGACGGCATCAACCTGATGGACATGGCTGGCGCACACCTGCTCGAAGCCGAGGCCCATCGGCTCTGCGCAGCCGGCGGCGGCCTCTACCTGGCGGCGATGAAGCCGCCGGTGATGGAGATGCTCGAGCAATCGGGTGCTGCCGCCGCGATCGGTCCCGATCATGTGTTCGAGCGCAAGGCCGATGCGCTGGCCGCAATCCATGCGCGGCTCGACGCCGCGACCTGCGCCGGCTGCACGGCCAGGATCTTCGATCAGTGCCCGCCGCCGCCGAGCGCCGGCACGGCAGGAGCTGCGGGCGCTGTGGGCCCCGCGGGCGCTGCGGGCCTCGCGGGCGCTGCGGGCCTCGCGGGCGCTGCGGGGCACGAACGATGAACAGGCTGCTGCCCTTCCTGCGCTGGTGGCCGATGCAGCGCGACGTGCTGCGTGCCGACATCATCGCCGGCATCAGCGTCGGCCTGGTGCTGGTGCCCCAGTCCATGGCCTATGCACAGCTCGCGGGCATGCCGGCCTACTACGGCCTGTACGCAGGCTTCCTGCCGGTGATCGTCGCTGCGCTGTGGGGTTCCTCGAACCAGCTGGCACACGGTCCGGCAGCGGTCTCGTCGATCCTGACTGCATCGGCCCTGGCGCCGCTGGCGACGCTGGGTTCCGAAGCCTTCGTCGTGCTCGCGATCCTGCTCGCCTTCATGGTCGGAGTGATCCAGCTGGTGCTCGGCCTGTGCCGGCTCGGCAACGTGGTGAGCTTCCTGTCGCATCCGGTGATCCTCGGCTTCACTTCGGCCGCAGCGATCATCATCGCGATGTCCCAGCTCAACAAGCTGTTCGGGTTGCCCATCGGACGCAGCGATTTCTTCCTCGGCGACGTCTGGGCGATGCTCAGGCAGTTGCCCGACACGCACCTGCCGAGCCTGCTGATCGGCATCGGGGCGATGGCCGTGATCTGGGCCTTCAGGCGCTGGCTGCCACGCTGGCCGGGCGTGCTGGTTGCGGTCGCCCTGGGCACCGCGGTGAGCTGGGGCATCGGCTTCGAACGCAACGCGAGCGCGCCGGTCGGCGCGTTCACCGACCCTCATGTGCGCTCGATCGCGAACGACTACCAGCAGGCACGAGAGCGGGCTCTGGCGCTGGACGCCGAGATCGAGGCCCTGCGCCGGTCGGGCGCGGCAGCGGCGGCGTCGACGTCGCGCAGCGAGGCCCTGGCACGCCGCTACGAGCTTGAGCTCAAGCAGCTCGAACGCGCCGACCTGGGGCGCGAGAACGGCGAGCGGCTGCGCAGCCTGCGGCAGCTCGTCTTCAGCGCCGGCCTGGGCGCCGATGGTTCGATCGTCTCGCTCGACACGCCCGGGCACGCCAGCGCCGGCGGGGGCACGCCCTGGCGCGTCCGCGATATCCGGGCCGGCAGCGTCCGACTGTCGGGTGGCGGGGAAGTGGTGGGCACCATCCCTGCCGGCCTGCCATCGATCAGCCTGCCGCAGTTTTCCTGGGACGCCGTGCGCTCGCTGCTCAGTGCCGCCCTGGTGATGGCGCTGATCGGATTCGTCGAGGCGGTGTCGATCGGAAAGGCGATGGCGGCACGCACGCGGCAACGCATCGATGCCAACCAGGTACTGCTCGGACAGGGGCTGGCCAACATCGCCGGCAGCCTCAC
>JBILGF010000483.1:0-2747 GCA_044351195.1 Burkholderiales bacterium | reverse complement strand
GATCGACCTCGTCGCGGACATGACAGTGATCAATCCGTTCGATTTCGTCCTCGAGGAGGCGGCCGAGCATTTCCCGTTCGAGTACGAGCCGCACCTGAAGAAGGATCTCGCGCCCTACCTCGAGGTGCGCGAGGCCGGCCCGCACCTGATGCGCTGGATGAAGGGCATCGACCGCTCGCGCATGCGCAGCGTCGACTTCCTGGTGGCGATCAACCAGCGACTCGCGCGCGACATCGGCTACACCATCCGCATGGAACCGGGCGTGCAGACCTGCGAGCAGACGCTCGACCGGGCGCTCGGCTCCTGCCGAGACACCGGCTGGGTGCTGGTGCAGGTGCTGCGCCACATGGGGCTTGCCGCGCGCTTCGTGTCCGGCTATCTGGTGCAACTGGTCGCCGACCAGAAGCCGCTCGAGGGGCCGAGCGGCCCGGCCGAGGACTTCACCGACCTGCATGCCTGGGCCGAGGTCTACATCCCGGGAGCCGGCTGGATCGGGCTCGATCCGACCTCCGGGCTGTTCGCCGGCGAAGGACACATCCCGCTCGCATGCACGCCCGACCCGGAGAGCGCGGCGCCGGTCACCGGTTTCACCGACACCTGCGAGGTCGTGCAGTTCGAGCATGCGAACACGGTCACGCGCATCCACGAGGATCCACGGGTCACCCGACCCTACTCGCCCGACCAGTGGGCGCGCATCGACGCGCTCGGCCGCCAGGTCGATGCCGACCTGGCCGCCGGCGACGTACGCCTCACGATGGGGGGCGAGCCGACCTTCGTGTCGATCGACGACATGGAATCGCCGGAGTGGACGATCGCGGCCGACGGCCAGGCCAAGCGCGAGCGCGCCAGCGTTCTGGTGCGTCGATTGCGCGACACCTTCGGCCCGGGCGGGGTGCTCTACCACGGCCAGGGCAAGTGGTATCCGGGCGAGCCGTTGCCGCGCTGGATGCTCGCCGTTTTCTGGCGCGCAGATGGCAGGCCGGTGTGGCGCAACGCCTCGCTGCTTGCAGACACCGCACGCGACTACGGCCACGGCATCCGGGAAGCCGAGTCCCTGGCCCAGGAACTGACCGAGCGGCTCGGGCTCCCGACCGTCTACCTGCAGCCCGGCCATGAAGACGCGCTGCACTACATCCTCGCCGAGCAGAAACTGCCGCCTGACGCAGACCCGCTGGCGCTCGACCTGAACGATCCGCTCGAGCGCCAGCGGCTGGCACGCCTGCTGCAGCGCGGCCTGGGCGAAGCCACCGGCTACGCGCTGCCCCTGGCCTGGGACTTCGGGCGGAACCGATGGATGAGCGGGAACTGGAGCTTCCGCCGCGGCCACATGTTCCTGCTGCCCGGCGACTCCGCGATGGGTTACCGGCTGCCGCTCGACTCGCTGCCCAGCCTCGACCCGGACAAGCGGATCGTGCTGCATGACCGATCGCTGATGCAGCCGCTGCCCCAGTTGCCCGATTACGGCCTGTCGCGGCCGTACCAGTCGGCGGCAGGCCAGGGCGGCGGCAAGGCTGCCACTGCAACGGCGGCGCCCGCGATGTCCCGGCCCGCGGTCCCGGTTGGCGGCGCGATCCATGAGCCCAACGACGCGGTGCGCACCGCGCTTTGCGTCGAGGCGCGCGAAGGCCGGCTGCATGTGTTCCTGCCCCCGCTCACCTACCTGGAACACTTCCTCGAACTGATCAGCGCCATCGAGGCGAGTGCAGCGGCGCTCGCACTGCCCGTGGTGGTCGAAGGATACGCCCCGCCGCGCGACCCACGCCTGATGCGGCTGCCGGTCACGCCTGATCCGGGCGTGATCGAGGTGAACATCCATCCCTCGGGCAACTGGACCGAGCTGGTGCACACCACGCAGGCCCTGTACCGGGAAGCCCGCTCGGCCCGGCTTGCCACCGAAAAGTTCATGCTCGACGGACGCCACACCGGCACCGGTGGCGGCAACCACATCACGATCGGCGCCGCGGCGCCGGCCGACAGCCCGATCCTGCGCCGACCCGACCTGCTGCGCAGCCTGATCGGCTACTGGCAGAACCATCCGTCGCTGTCCTACCTGTTCTCCGGGATGTTCATCGGTCCGACCAGCCAGGCGCCCCGGGTCGACGAGGCACGCAACGAGAGCCTGTACGAACTCGAGATCGCGTTCCGGCAACTGCCCACCGGAGACGTCGCGCAACCGTGGCTGGTCGACCGGCTGTTGCGCAACCTGCTGATCGACAGCACCGGCAACACCCACCGCACCGAGTTCTGCATCGACAAGCTGTACTCGCCCGATGGCGAGACCGGCCGCCTGGGCCTGGTCGAGTTGCGGGCGTTCGAGATGCCACCGCATCCGCAGATGGCGCTGGTGCAGGCCGCGCTGCTGCGCGCCCTGATTGCACGTTTCTGGAAAACGCCCTACACGCGTCCGCTGGTGCGCTGGGGCACCGAGTTGCACGACCGCTTCATGCTGCCGCATTACGTGCGATCGGACATGGCCGACGTGGTGGCCGAACTGCAGGCCGCCGGCTATCCGTTCTCGATGGACTGGCTGGCGCCGTTCTTCGAGTTCCGCTATCCGCATTACGGCACGCTGGTGAGCGGCGACCTGCAGATCGAACTGCGGGCGGCCACCGAACCCTGGCATGTGCTGGGCGAGGAAGCGACCGCTGGCGGCACCGCGCGCTATGTCGATTCATCGGTCGAACGCCTGCAGGTGAAGGCGAGCGGACTGACCGACACGCGCTATGTCGTCGCCTGCAACGGACGCC
>JBILGF010000482.1:0-2753 GCA_044351195.1 Burkholderiales bacterium | reverse complement strand
ATCTCTACCGGATCCGCGCCTCGCTCGAGGCGCTGGCTGCGCGCCTGTTCATCGAGCGCGCGCCGCCCGACGCACTGGATCGGCTGGCCGCCGCGCTGCGCGATGTCGAGGCGGCCTACCGTGCGGGCGCGGCCGAAGGCATCCTCGCCGCGAAGAACCGCTTCTACGCGGTGCTGTTCGACGGGGCGCGCAGCGATGTGCTGTCATCGATGCTCGGCGGGCTGCATGCACGCATCTGGCGCTGGCGTGCGGTCGGCCTGTCGCATGCCGACCGTTCGCGCGCGCGCTCGACGCAGGCGATACGCGCGCTGCGCGGCCTGGTCACGGCTATCCGCGCGGCGGACGCCGACGCCGCCGAGCAGGCGATCCGCGACGACACTGCAGCGGCGGCGCAGGAAGTGATGCGGCTGGTGGGTGGCGACTGACCGCAGGCATCGGCTGCGAGCATCGGCTGCGAGCGACGGGCGCTTCGGGTTAAGCTTGACATCCCGACAACATGCGAGGCGTGGACCTGCGGCCCCGTGGCCGTCAGCTACCGCGCCGATGCCCCAGGAGGAATCGTGACCCTTCGCGCCCACCCCGTGCGTCCTTGCCTGCGCGCGTTTCCTCCCGCCCGCGCGCTGCGCGCCGCCCTTCCGACCCTCGCATCGGTGGTCGTCTGCGCCTGTCTTGCCCTCCTGCCTACACCGCATGCACACGCGCAGCCGCTGGCCGCAGGCAAGGCGATACGCATCGTCGTGCCATTCCCGCCTGGTGGCAGCGTGGACGTCATCGCGCGCCTGATGGCCGCCCGCATGACAGAGATGTCCGGGCAGAGCTTCCTCGTCGAGAACCGCTCCGGCGCGACGGGCGTGATCGGCACCGAGTATGTCGCGCGCGCCGCGCCCGACGGAACCACGCTGCTGCTCAACACGCTGCCCTTCGTGGTCAACGTGCCGCTGATGGGCAAGGTGCCCTACGACCCGGTGCGCGACTTCACCCCGATATCGCTGGTGGCGACCTCGCCGGCGATGCTGGTGGTGCACCCGTCGGTGCCTGCGCGCAACCTGAAGGAACTGATCGCACTGGCCAGGGCGAAGCCTGGCCGGATGACCTTCTCATCCTCGGGCAGCGGGTTGAACCCGCATATCCCGGCCGAGTTCATGAAGCAGGTGACGAAGACCGATATCGTCCACGTACCCTACAAGGGTGGCGGTCCGGCGCTCACCGCAGTGCTCGGTGGCGAGGTCGACATGAGCTTCATCAGCCTGGTTGCGGTGCTGCCGCACATCGAATCGAAGCGCCTGCGCGCGATCGCGGTCACCAGCCTCAAGCGCGTGCCGCTCGCGCCCGATGTGCCGACGATGGCCGAGTCGCTGCCCGGTTTCGAGTTCAGCGGGTGGTTCGTGCTGATGGCCCCTGCCAACACCCCGGCATCGTTCGTCACTCCGATGAACCAGCTGGCGGTGAAGGCGATGCAGTCGCCCGAGATGCGCGACCGGCTCACCAAGGAAGGGGCCGAGGCCCTGGGCACGCCGCCCGACCAGGTGACGGCGCTGCTGAAGAGCGAACTCGTCCGCTGGACCCGGCTGATCCGCGAGAACAACATCAGGCCGGAGTAGGCGCGCAGTGCCTCACTGACCGTAGTTCGCCGCCCTGGAACGCCGCGCCCGCACGGCCTCGGCGAGCGCGTCGAGCACCGGCACGCTCTCCTCCCAGGCGATGCAGGCATCGGTGATCGACTGGCCATAGGTCAGCGGCTTGCCAGGCACCAGGTCCTGGCGGCCGGCAACCAGATGGCTCTCGATCATGACGCCGATGATGCGGTCGCTGCCGCCGGCGATCTGGCCTGCGATGTCCTGCGCGACCAGGATCTGGTTCTCGTGCTTCTTCGAGCTGTTGCTGTGGCTGGTGTCGATCATCAGGCGCTGCGCGAGGCCGGACTTCGCCAGTTCGGCGCAGGCGGCATCGACGCTTGCGGCATCGAAGTTCGGTACCTTGCCGCCGCGCAGGATGATGTGGCAGTCCTCGTTGCCGGTGGTCGACACGATCGCGGAATGCCCCGCCTTGGTCACCGAAAGAAAGTGGTGCGGCCGCTCGGCGGCCTTGATCGCATCCACCGCGATCTTCACCGTGCCGTCGGTGCCGTTCTTGAATCCGACCGGGCAGGACAGGCCGGACGCAAGTTCGCGGTGCGACTGGCTCTCGGTGGTACGCGCCCCGATCGCACCCCAGCTCACCGTGTCCGCGATGTACTGCGGCGTGATCATGTCGAGGAACTCGCAGCCGGCTGGCACGCCGCGCCGGTTGATCTCGAGCAGCACCTCGCGTGCTACACGCAGGCCCTGGTTGATCTGGAAGCTGCCGTCGAGCTGAGGGTCGTTGATCAGCCCCTTCCAGCCGACGGTGGTGCGCGGCTTCTCGAAGTAGACGCGCATCACGATCTCGAGCTCTGCAGCCAGCCGCTTGCGCTCCGGGGCGAGTCGCTCGACATACTCGAGGGCGGCTTGCGGATCGTGGATCGAGCATGGCCCGATGATCACGACCAGCCGGTCATCCATGCCGTGCACGATCCGGTGGATCTTCGCGCGCGTGTCGTACACCAGTTCGGAAACCTTCTCGTCGATCGGGAACTCGCGCACCACATGCGAGGGCGGTGCGAGTTCCTTGATCTCCTTGATGCGGACATCATCGGTGTTGTGCGGCATGTTGCGTCTCCATCGGGCGAATTCGGGGTGGGTGCCGGCCATCGACCCGGCGAAAAAAAACCGCCA
>JBILGF010000481.1:0-2758 GCA_044351195.1 Burkholderiales bacterium | reverse complement strand
GCGCTGCTGAAGGTAATCCGGCAGCCGGCAGATTGCGCCTGAAACAACCTCCGGCCATACTCGCAAAGGCGGAAATCTTCTCGCCCCGTCGAGGACTGACTGATACAAGGACAAGGTGCCGACCCGGCCGCAGGTCCGAGTCTCGTACGCCACGGAGCACGCATTGGAAATCATGACAATCATGGTGCAGGGGCTGATGGTGATCGGACTGATCGCCGTCGGCGTGCACTACAAGGGCATGGCCATCGGTCTGTTCGGGGCCGTCGGCGTGCTCGCCTTCGTGTTGCTGTTCGGCATTGCGCCCGGCAGCGTGCCGGTCAGCGCGATGCTGATCATCATGACGGTGGTCACCGCAGCCGGTGCAATGCAGCTGGCCGGGGGCATCGATTACCTGGTGAGCCTCGCGCAGAAGGTGATCCGGCGCTTCCCGCGCCAGATCACCTACGTGGCGCCGCTGACCACCTTTGGCTTCTGCGCGGGCGCCGGCACCGGCAACATCTACTACTCGCTGATGCCGGTGATCTACGAGGTGGCCTACGCCAACAAGGTGCGGCCCGAGCGGCCGCTCGCGCTGGCGGCCACTGCGGGCCAGCTCGCCATCACTTCGAGCCCGGTGTCGGCGGCCACCGCCGCCATGGTCGGGCTGCTGGCGCCGCTCGGCTTCAAGATCACCGACATCCTCATGATCACCCTGCCGGCGTCGATCGCCGCCATCCTGGTGGGCGCCTTCGTGATGAACCGGCGCGGCAATGAGCTGGCCGACGACCCTGAGTTCCAGCGCCGCCTGGCCGCCGGCGAGATCGCGCCGCCGGCTGCAGAGGGCAACGGCAAGCCGGTCACTGCGGCGGGCAAGCGCTCGGCGCTGATCTTTCTGGTCGGCGTGGCCTTCATCGTCTGCTCCGGCATCTTCGAGGAGCTCCGGCCGCACGTGATGTTCAAGGGCAACGCAGTCGAGGTCGATCTGTCGCAGCTCATCCAGATCACGATGTTCACGGTGGCCGCGCTGATCACCGCGTTGTGCGGCATCAAGGCAAGCGACATCGTCAAGAGCCCGCTGTTCGACTCCGGCATGGTGGCCGTTGTCGCGTTGTTCGGCGTGGCCTGGATGGCCAACACCTTCATCGCCGCCCACGAGGGCGTCATCGTTGGCGGCCTGGGTGAGCTCGCCAGGCAGGCACCGATCATGATCGCGTTCGCGTTGTTTGCGGTTGCGGCCATCACGACCAGCCAGTCGAGCGCCACCTTCTCGATCATCCCGATCGGCCTTGCGCTCGGTCTGGAGCCGGCCACGCTGGCGGCAATGTGGCCCGCAGTGGCTGGCGTTTTCTTTCTGCCCACCAACGGCGCGCAGATCGCCACCGTTGAGATAGACCAGACCGGCTCGACGCGCATCGGGGCGGCCGTGATCAACCACTCGTTTCTGCTGCCAGTGCTGATCTACTCGACGGTGGCCGTTGGCATCGGGCTGGCGCTGTCCGCGCTGCGCTGACGCGGTCATGTCCCCACCCTTGCTCTGGCTGGACGCCGGACGGCGCTTCGGCACCGACGACCTCGTGTACTGGCAGGGTAGCGGCCGACAGGCGTTCGAGGCCGTGGCGGGCCGCATCGACACCATTGTGCTCGGGCCCCACGCCAGCGCCGCCTTCCCGGCCGAGCTGCGGGCGTTCGTCTCCTCGGCGCTGTCGCTTCGCAAGCAGTGCGACTTCTCGGATCGGGTCACCGACGATCTCGGCCGGGCCTGGGTGGAGGCCGACCCGCACGTGGTCTACGTCCGCAACCCGGTTTCCCGCCTCGTGTTTGACCCCAATCGTGCTCCGCCGGCCGACCCGATGGCCGGGCTGCGCGAGTTCCACGCCCGGCTGGCACGGCAGCGCGCAGGCGAGCAGGTCAGCTTCGGCGGCGTGGACGCGGTGCGACCGATCACCTTCGGCGGCGAGGACGTTCTGCTCGAACCGGCGTCCGAGGACGGTTGGCAGGCGCTCGGCGCCGCGCTGGCCGATGCTGCCGTGCGCACGGTGCAGGCCTACCGTGACTGCTGCGACGAAGTCGTGCGGGCGGTGCTGGCAGCGCGCGACGCCGCGGCGCCGCTGCGCGTGGTGAGTCTGCACGACACGATGAACACCCGGATGCGCGCCGACGGGGCCATCGTTGTCGAGCGCCCCGAGTCCGAACGCCTGCCGCCCTGGGCCAACCTTGGCAACAAGGGCAACGAGCACGGCGACGCACAGGACGACCCGCTCACGCTCGACGGTGCCGAGCTGCGCCGCATCGCCGCGGCCTGGGCCGAGGCCCTCGGCCTCGAGGGCGCGGCGCGGCAGGCGGGTATCCTGCTCAATCATCCTTACAAGGGCGCGTACGAGACCGTCCACTACGGCGCGCGGCTGCGCGCACTCGGCCGTCCCCGGGTTGGCGCGCTGCAGGTCGAGTTCCTGCGTGAGGCCCTGCTCGGGCCGGCGGCTGTCGCCCAGTTGTACGCGCCGGGCGAAGATTGGCCACAGACGGACATCGCCCACCTCGCGCAGGTCGCAGGCGCGCTGGCCCGTGCCGGGCGGGCGCTGCGCGGCACCGCCGGCATCAGCGTTTCGATCTGATGCGGCGCGTCGTATTGCTGGATGACCAGCGGATGCAGGCTCGTCGGCTCGGGCTTGTCAAGGCACCCTCGAAGCGCTCGTTGTCAGCGTAAGTGAAGTCCGACACCCACAGCGGGTTCGGTCGCTCGGCACTGAACTGCCGATGGACCTTGTCCAGCGGGCACGGT
>JBILGF010000480.1:0-2759 GCA_044351195.1 Burkholderiales bacterium | reverse complement strand
CACCCCAGCGCGGACTATGCGTGGTACCTGCGCGGGTTGATCAATTTCAACCACGATCTCGGATTTCTCGGCTTCCTGTCGCGGCAGGACGTCGCCGAGCGCGATCCGCGATCGGCCCGCGAGTCGTTCGACTCGTTCCGGGAACTGGTCACCCGATTCCCCGAAAGCCGCTATGCCCCCGATGCGGCCGCGCGGATGAAGTTCATCGTGAACATGCTGGCATCGAACGAGATCCATGTCGCACGGTTCTACCTGCGCAAGGGTGCTTTCGTCGCGGCAGCCAACCGCGCGCAGACCGCTCTCACCACCTATCCGCAGGCCCCGGCGAACGAGGAAGGCCTGCTGATCATGGTGAAGGCCTACGACGCGATGGGGCTGGTCGAACTGCGCAACGACGCCGAGCGGGTGATGAAGGCGAACTTTCCGAACAGCAAGTACCTCGGCACGGATGTTCGCGCCGACGGACGCCGCTGGTGGCATCTTTGGTGAGAGCGGCAACACCGGTTCAGCGGGCGAACCGGCGTACCACCTGCATCAGTTCATCTGTCGCAAGGCTGCCATCACCGTCGGCGATCATGCTGGATACGCAATGGCGCACATGGTTCTCGGTGAGGCTCAGCGCGGTTGCGTCCAGCGCCGAGCGGATCGCGGCAAGCTGAATCAGCACGTCGATGCAGTAGCGGTCCGCATCGATCATCTGCGCAACGCCGCGCACCTGGCCCTCGATGCGGCTCAGCCGGCGCAGAAGGTCGGGCTTGTCTGTCCGGTTCGTCGTTGGCCGGTAAGCGGCTGCGGCGACGGCTGAAGGGACCGGTGCACGGCGGGCTGTTCGATCAGCCGCAGGCGCGCCCGGTTTCGCACCGGCCGTGCGCTCAGCGCGCTTCGAAGCCGGCATCTTCGATCACCGCGCGCAGGCGGGCGACCGGAGCGGTCGCCGGGTCATGTTCGATGCTGGCCTGGGCGGGCTCCAGGGTCACTGCAGCCGACTGTACCCCGGGCGTGGCGGTCAAGGCCCGGGTGAGGCTGTTCACGCAGCCCTGGCAGGTCATGCCTGCGACTTCGATGCGCGTGGTTTCCATCGTTCAGGTGTCTTTCGTGGCAGGGTTGGGAAGAGGGCGTGTCGGGGAGGCGGTCCGAGACGGGACCGGGGTCGGCCGCCAGTTGCGCAGCCGCAGGGCATTGGCGACGACACAGACCGAACTCGCGGCCATCGCCGCGCCAGCGAACACCGGGTCGAGCATGCCGGCAGCCGCGAGCGGGATGCCGACGATGTTGTAGCCGAACGCCAGGAACAGGTTCTGCCGGATCCGGGTGATCGTCGCGCGCGACAGGTCGATCGCATCCACGACCTGCGACAGCCGGTTGCCCATCAGCGTGATGTCGGCCGTGTGCAGCGCGATGCCCGAGCCGCTGCCGATCGCGAAACTCACATCCGCGGCAGCCAGTGCCGGCGCGTCGTTGATGCCATCGCCGACCATGCCCACCGCATGGCCGGCCGCCTTCAGGCGGACGATGCCGGCGGCCTTGTCGGCTGGCGTGCAGCGCGCATCGAAGGAGGCGATACCAGCTTCGGCTGCGACCCGCGCGGTGACATCCTGCTGGTCGCCGGACATGAGATGCACGTCGACCGAAGCCGCGCGCAGTCGCGCCACCGCCGCTGCCGAATCGGGCCGAAGGGCATCGGCCATGCCGATCAGACCCAGAGCCCGGCCGTCGTGCGCGACCGCGACCCAGGTCAGCTGGCCGCCCTCGCCAGGGTTGTGGTCTGTCGCATGCGACGGCATCGCGATGCCTTCGGCTGTCAGCCACTCGGCCGAGCCCAGGAGTGCGGGCTTGCCCTCGACGACGGCGCGCACGCCGTGGCCGACCACAGCCTGGAAACCTTCGGTGCGCGGGAGCGGTGCTGCGCTGCGAGCGGCAAGGCCGCCCGTACCGCGTGCAGCATCGGCGGCCGCACCTGCATCGCGGATCGCGGCGGCAAGCGGATGTTCGGAGTCGGCTTCCAGGGCCGCTGCAATCGACAGTACGCGGGGTTCGGTCGCACCGTCGAACGCGACAATCCGGACGACCTGCGGCCGGCCGCAGGTGAGGGTGCCGGTCTTGTCGACCACCAGCATGTCCAGCCGGTGCGCTGCCTCGAGCGCGGCGGCATTGCGGATCAGGATGCCTGCGCGCGAGCCCTCGCCGATACCCACGATCACCGCCGTCGGGGTCGCCAGCCCCAGGGCGCACGGGCAGGCGATGACCAGCACGGCGATCGCTGGCACCAGCGCGGCGACCAGGCTCGCCCCGGACAGCAGCCAGCCGGCGAAGGTCAGCGCGGCCAGCACGAGAACTACCGGCACGAAGACACCGGCCACGCGATCGGCCAGCCGCTGGATCGGCGCCTTCGAGCCCTGCGCTTCGCTCACCAGGCGCACGATGCGGGCGAGGGCCGTGGTCGAACCGACGCCGGTGGCGCGCACGCGAAGGGCCCCACTGCCGTTGACCGTGCCGGCGAATACCGGATCGGCGATGCCCTTGTCGACAGGCACGCTTTCGCCGGTGAGCATGCTTTCGTCGACTGCCGAGCGCCCGTCGAGGACCTCGCCGTCGACCGGGAACGCTTCCCCCGGCCGCAACTGCAGGACATCGCCGGGCCGCACCTGGGCCACCGGCACCTCGTCGGTCTCGATTGTGCCGGCTGCGGTCGTGCGCTCGATGCGCGCAACCGGGGGCTGAAGGGCGATCAGCGCGCCGATGGCCGCACCCGTCCGGCT
>JBILGF010000477.1:0-2771 GCA_044351195.1 Burkholderiales bacterium | reverse complement strand
GCGCGACCCGCACGCAACGCCGGTGCTCGACGTGCTCACCTATTACGTCGACCTGATGTGCTGGTTCCTCGAAGGTAACCGGCCGGTCGAGGTGGTGGCGCGCGGCCAGCACGGCATCTTCAAGAAGGCCGGCTACAGCGCGCACGACGTGACCTGGGCGATCGTCACCTTCGCCGATGGTGCGGTGATCAATTTCGGCGTGAGCTATGCGCTGCCTGCACAGTACCCAACGCTCGGCCAGTCCGACCGGGTGGAACTGCTCGGCACCGAAGGCACGATGATCATCGATGACGACCACATGGACCACCTGATCTACTCGGAGAAGGGTATCCCGCATGCCTATGTGCCCGACCATGGCGTGCCGTTCGCCTTCCTGGGCAGCAACACTGCCGGCGACTGGGCACTGGGCGAGTTCTGGGGGCCGCTGGGCAACGAGACGCGCAGCTGGCTCGATGCGCTGGTGACCGGCGCCGACACGCCGCACTGCCGGCCCGACGCCGCGCTGGTCAACCTCGAGACGACGATCGCGATGGAGCGTTCGGCCCGTTCCGGGCAGGCGGTACGCCTGCCGCTTGAAACCTGAGGACTGAAGCATGAATCGCAAGACCGAAAAGACAGGAAACACGCCCCGCGGCGCAATTGCGGGCATATCGATCGCGGCCGCCGGGCTGGCCCTGGCCATGCCGGTGGACGTACTGGCCCAGCAGGCCTACCCGTCGCGTCCGGTACGGCTGGTCTCGCCCAACCCGCCCGGGGGCGCCAATGACGTGATCGCGCGTATCGTGGTGACCCGGCTGGCCGATGTGCTCGGCGTGCCGATGGTGATCGACAACCGCGGCGGCGCCGGTGGCACGATCGGCGGCGAGATCGCCGCGCGCGCGCAGCCGGACGGCTACACGCTGCTGGCGGGCTCGATCTCGACGCATTCGTTCTCGCCGGTGATCCAGCCGAAGCTCTCCTATGACCCGATCCGCGATTTCACTCCGGTATCGCTGTTCGCGATCTCGCAGAACCTGCTGGTGGTGCACCCGTCGCTGCCAGTGAACACCGTGAAGGATCTGGTTGCGCTTGCGAAATCGAAACCCGGTTCGCTCAACTACGCGTCGGGTGGAACCGGTTCGACCAGCCATTTCGCGATCGCGCTGTTCGTCAGTGCGGCGGGCATCGCCAACGGGACCGTGCATGTGCCGTACAAGGGCGGCGCGCCGTCGGTGGCGGCGACCGTCTCCAACGAGACCCAGTTCTATTTCGGCCCGATGGCAGGCAGTCTCCCGCAGGTGAAAGCGGGGCGGCTGCGTGCGGTGGCGGTCGGTGGCGCTTCGCGTTCGGGCATGCTGCCTGACATTCCCACGGTGCGCGAGTCCGGTGTCAACTATGCGGCCGGAGGCTGGTTCGGGCTGCTCGGCCCGGCCGGCCTGCCGAGGCCGGTCGTGCAGCGGCTGAACAAGGCGGTGCACGATACGGTAGGGACGCCGGAAGTACAGCGGCAACTGCTCGACGTCGGCGCCGAGGGCGTGGCCAACACCCCCGAAGCTTTCGCGAAATTCATCGCGGAGCAGCTTGCCAGCACCCGGCGCGTGGTCAAGGAACTTGGGCTGAAGTTCGACTGACCCCACGCCAGGCCATGGCTGCGTCCTAGGCCTGCAGGCTCGAGCGGATCTTCTGCATTGCCTTCTGCTCGATCTGCCGGATGCGTTCGGCGGACACGCCGAACTCGTCTGCGAGGTCGTGCAGCGTCGCACCGTGCTCTTCCTGCAGCCAGCGCGCCTCGATGATGCGTCGGCTGCGCGGGTCGAGGCTGGCCAGGGCATCGGCCAGGCCGACCTGGCGCAGCCTTGCCGTCTGCGCCTGTTCGAGTTGCAGCGCCGGGCTCGCGCCCGGATCGGCGAGGTAGGAGATCGGGCCGAACGACGACTCGTCGTCATCGCCGCCGACCGGCTCGAGCGACACGTCGTGGCCACCCATCCGGGTCTCCATCTCGACCACGTCCGTGTCGCGCACGCCCAGGGTCTTCGCCATGCTGGCGACCTCGGCCGGGCCGAGCGTGCCATGTGCCTGCTTCATGCTGCGCAGGTTGAAGAACAGCTTGCGCTGGGCCTTGGTGGTGGCGACCTTCACGATACGCCAGTTCTTCAGGATGTATTCGTGCATCTCGGCGCGGATCCAGTGCACCGCGAACGAGACCAGCCGCACGCCGCGCTCGGGGTCGAAGCGCTTGACCGCCTTCATCAGGCCGATGTTGCCTTCCTGGATCAGGTCGGCCTGGGGCAGGCCGTACCCCATGTAGCCGCGCGCGACCGACACCACCACGCGCAGGTGCGACATCACGAGTTCACGCGCGGCGGAAAGGTCGTCGCTGTCGCGCAGCCGGCGCGCCAGTTCGGTTTCGCGCTCGGGCGTGAGCATGGGCAGGCGGTTGACCGTCTGGATGTAGGTTTCGATGCTGCCGGTGGCGAGTGACGGCATGGCTGTTGCGAGCAGCGCTCCGGCTGGCGTGGGCAGGGCAGCAGTGGAGAAAGCGACAGCGGTGGTCATGAAGGCACCTCCTTGGTCGAACGGCCCGCGAATCAAGCCGTATACAGGACTCGGAATGGCACGGTATGCAGTGATTTTAGCACTTAACGTACGAGAGTGCTAATGGTGGACTGCAAACCCGACTGGATCAATCGGGTATGGGACTGTCCAGCGCCTTGATGAAAACCACTTCAAGATCAACGGGGTCGAGACAGGCTCGCCAGTGCGGAAGGTTTGCTGCTCAGCCGAGGCCGCTG
>JBILGF010000478.1:0-2771 GCA_044351195.1 Burkholderiales bacterium | reverse complement strand
AGATAAATCTTTCTCTACAGGGCCATGAATGTGCGATTTCTCCTTGAACAACGGACCGGATTCGCCGATAACCCGGAAGGTGCAGTCGTGCAATGGTCACGCTCCGCGCCCGATCGGTCGACAGTGAAGACCCGGTCGCATTGAACAACGCGCGAAGCTGCGTTCTTCTTCCCCTGGATCAGGGTCTGTTGACGAGCATGGAAGCCCCGCCGATCAGTGCATCGGGGGATGGCACGCGCGCCTCCGGTATTTCGGAAGCGTTGCCGCGGTTCGCGCTGCGGCTGCAGGCCCTGATGCACGCTCATCCCGATCTCGCCGCTGCGGCCGACGCGGTGGCGGGCGAACTCGCGCGGGCCCTGGGCGCCGAGCGGGTGTCGATCGGCCTGCGGGATCGAGGGATGGCCCGGCTGCTCGCCGCATCGGCCGAAGCCGAGCGACAGCCGGGCTCCGGACGGGCTCGTGCGCTCGAACACGCGATGGATGAGGCGATCGATCAGGCGTGCGCGATTCACTGGCCCGCGCGCACGGAAGATCCGCCACGCATCACGGCGCTGCATGGGCAATACGCGCGCTTGACGCAATCGCGTCTGGTCACCGTCCCGCTGGTCGATGGAAGCCATGTCGTCGGGGCCGTGACGTTCGAATATCCGATGGCTTCGACACCCCCCGATTCGGTGCACGATGCGGCCGACTTTCTCGCGCCCGTCGGGCCGTTGTTCGCATTGCGCCAGATTGCCGAGGCCGGTTATTTCAAGCAGCGTCGTCTCAAGGCTGCGCGTGCCGCGCCGGACCAACTGCGGCGCCGCTGGACGGCATGGCTGGTCGCGGCGCTCTGCCTGCTCGGGGCGGTGATTCCGGTTGCCGATCGTATTGGCGCTCCGGTCCGGGTAGAAGGCGAGTTGCAGCGTGTCCTGGTCGCTCCGGTCGATGGCTACATCGGTGCGGTCCACGTGCGCCCGGGCGATGTAGTGCGCGAGGGTCAGGTCCTGGCCGAACTTGCGCGCGACGATCTCCTGCTCGAGCGCGACCGCTGGGTTGCGGCGCTGGCACAGCATGAGAATGCCTACCGCGATGCCCTTGCGCGCGGCGAGCGCCTGCTCTACGCCGCGGCGATTGCCCGCGCATCCGAGGCAGCGGCCGAACTCGAGCGTGTGCAGGCACAGCTTGCACGCAGCCAGCTGGTTGCGCCCTTCGACGGGCTGCTGATCCGTGGTGACCTCACGCAGTCGATCGGCGCGCCTGTACGGCGCGGCGAGATTCTGCTGACGGTGTCTCCGCAGGGACGCCACCGGGTCATCGCCGAGATCGAAGAGCAGGACATCGAGCGCGTCCGTCAGGGCAGCAGCGGCGTCGTGATCCTGGCGGCCCTGCCCGACCTGCGCATCCAGGTCTCCGTGAAGCGTATCTTCCCCGCGGCAATCAGCAGGGATGGGCGCACGTTCTACGATGTCGAGACATCACCTGCCACCGGGCTGGACGCCCTTCGCCCGGGTCTGATGGGACAGGTGCGTTTCGAGGGTGGACGCGGTCCGCTGGCGCTGGTGCTGGGACGCCGGCTGCTCGACTGGACGCGCCTGCAGCTCTGGTCGGTCGGAGCATGGCTTCGTTGAGCGCCAGCCTGTTCAGCCCGTCATGGCACCGCATCGCCGATCGCCGGCCGCGTCTTCGTGCCGGCGTCCAGGTGACGCGGCAGCTCACTCGCGGCGTCGCCTGGCATGCGCTGACCGATCCGATGTCCGGGCGGCGCTGCCGGCTCAATCCACAGGCCTGGGCGGTGGCAGGACGGCTGGACGGCGAACGCACCGTCGAGCAGATCTGGGAGGAAGTCCTCGCCCGTCAGCCGGGCGAGGTGCCGTCCCAGGACGAAGTCGTCCAGTTGATCGGACAGCTCTCGGCCGAGGGACTCGTCACCCTGGATGCGCTTCCCGATTTCGCCTCCCGGGCATGGCGGCGCGGGCAGCGCGCCGTTCGCCAGCGCCGTGAAGCGTTCAACCCACTGGCGCTGCGGGTGCCGCTGGGCTGTCCAGCACCGCTTCTCGATCGACTCGCTCCCGTCGGACGCCGGGTGTTCAGTCGAACCGCACTGATGCTGTGGCTGGCGCTGATGGGCCTGGCGCTGACCGTACTCCTGCCGCTCTGGCCTCAGTTGCTTGCGCAGGCCGGCGATCGCCTGGCCACGCCCTGGATGCTGTTCCTTGTCTGGCTGCTCTACATGCCGGTCAAGGTCCTGCACGAACTGGCGCACGGCCTGGCTGCCCGGCGCTTCGGCGTCGACGTACCCGAGGCTGGCGTGACGCTCCTGGTGTTGATGCCTTCGCCCTACGTCGATGTCTCGGACTCCGCCGCGCTCGGACGGCGCGGCGAACGGCTGGCCATCGCGGGCGCCGGCATCGCCTCCGACCTTGCCGTGGCCGCGCTCGGACTGCTCGTATGGGCAGAGGCCGGGCCCGGCCTCTGGCGCGACGCAGCGCTGGCAGCGATCATCGTCGCGGGTGTCGGAACGGTGCTGTTCAACCTGAACCCGCTGCTGCGGTTCGATGGCTATCACCTGCTGTGCGATGCACTCGATCTGCCGCAGCTGGCGACGCGCAGCCAGCGACTCTGGCAGCAGCGGTGGCGAGTGTGGGCCGGCACCGATGCCTCGGTTTCGCAGCCTGCACCCATGGCACGGGACGAACGCCTGTGGCTGGAAGCCTACGCTCCGCTCGAGTTCATCTGCCGCCTGGTCCTCGGGCTCGGTATCGCCCTCCTGGCCGGTGGTTTCTCGGGTG
>JBILGF010000476.1:0-2772 GCA_044351195.1 Burkholderiales bacterium | reverse complement strand
GCACGCGGCGACGACTCAGTCGATCGGGTCGTCGGGGTCGTCGTCGACCAATCGGTCTTTCAGCACCTGGGCGATGGTGGATCCGCTGAAGCCACGATTGCGCAGGAAACGGATCTGGCGCATCCGGTCAGTGGCATCCACCGGCGCCGCGCCGAACTTGCGGCGCCAGACGTCGCGGGCAATCGCCAGCTCGCCTTGTCGCAGCGGCCGCGCGGCCTCGCTGACCAGCCCCGGATCGACGCCGCGCCGGCGCAGGTCGTTCAGCACCCGTGCCGCACCGTATCGGCGGGAATGGGTGACCACCTGATCGACCAGCCGCTTCTCGGACAACCAGCCCCGGGCGACGAAATCATCGAGCAGCGTGACGATGTCGTCGGCCGGGCTGGCATGTCGGCGCAGCTTCGCTTCGAGCTCGGCACGCGAGTGCTCGCGCCGCGCCAGATAGCCGAGCGCCCGACCTCGCAGCGACAGCGGTGGACGAGGCGGCAAAGAAGGTTCCGCGTACCGTGGTCAGTGACGAAGGCGATACCGGGCGCAGCGCCTGGGACTCAGGCCTCTTCTTCCGCGTCGTCCTCGACTTCCGTGACGATCGCAGGGGTGCTAACCGCCGCGCGGATCTTGCCCTCGATTTCCATCGCGAGTTCATGGTGCTCGCGCAGGTAGTCGCGTGCGTTGTCCTTGCCCTGGCCGATACGTTCGCCGTTGTAGCTGTACCAGGCGCCGGACTTGTCGACGATCTTGTGCAGCACGCCCAGTTCGACGATCTCGCCGTGGCGCGAGATGCCCTCGCCGTAAAGGATGTCGAATTCGGCCTGGCGGAATGGCGGCGCCATCTTGTTCTTCACCACCTTGACCCGGGTCTCGGCGCCGATCACCTCGTCGCCTTTCTTGATCGAGCCGATGCGGCGGATATCGAGGCGCACCGACGCGTAGAACTTCAGTGCATTGCCGCCGGTGGTGGTTTCCGGGCTGCCGAACATCACGCCGATCTTCATGCGGATCTGGTTGATGAACACCACCAGGGTATTGGAGCGCTTGATGTTCGCAGTGAGCTTGCGCAGTGCCTGGGACATCAGGCGGGCCTGCAGGCCGGGCAGCTGGTCGCCCATGTCGCCCTCGATCTCGGCCTTGGGCGTGAGCGCTGCCACCGAGTCGATGACCACGATGTCGACCGAGCCGGAACGCACCAGCATGTCGGCGATCTCGAGCGCCTGTTCGCCGCTGTCGGGCTGCGAGATCAGCAGGTCTTCGATCTGCACGCCGAGCTTGCGTGCGTACTGCGGATCGAGTGCATGTTCGGCATCGATGAACGCCGCGGTGCCACCGAGCTTCTGCATCTCGGCGATGGCCTGCAGCGTGAGCGTGGTCTTGCCGGAGGATTCAGGGCCGTAGATCTCGACGATGCGGCCACGCGGCAACCCGCCGATGCCCAGCGCGAGGTCGAGCCCGAGCGAGCCCGTGGAGACGACCTCGATCTCCTTGTTCACCTCGGCCGTGCCGAGTTTCATGATCGAACCCTTGCCGAACTGCTTCTCGATCTGCGACAGGGCCGCGACCAGTGCCTTCTGCTTGTTGGTATCCATCTGCTGGTGTACTCCTGAGTCAGGCGGCATTATCGCATCCTCTTCTGTGGTGTTCCGGCGGGAAAACGGGCTCTGGCGGGTGTTACGGGCATCACGTGCGTTTCGGACGGGGGACTTTCCGGAGGCTTCAGACGGCGTTGAGGTCACGCACGACACCGATCGCGATCCCTTCGATCACGAGCGGCGTGCGGGCGAGTTCGATGATGATCGGCGAGAACTCTGGGTTCTCGGCGATCAGGTAGGCGCGGCCACCCTTGCGCTTCAGCCGCTTCACGGTGACTTCGTCCTCGACGCGTGCAACGACGATCTGGCCGTCGCGGGCCTCGCTGGCCTTGTGCACTACCAGCCAGTCGCCATCGAGGATGCCGGCGTCGCGCATGCTCCAGCCACGCACCTTGAGCAGGTAGTCGGCACGCAGCTTGAACAGGTTCGGATTGACCGGGTAATGGCCGACCACGTTCTCGGTCGCGAGCAATGGTGCGCCCGCTGCGACCTGCCCGATCAGCGGCAACCCGGAGGGCTCGGTCAGGCGCAACCCGCGGGCCATGCCCGACAGGGTGATCGCGCCCTTCTTCTCGAGCGCGCGCAGGTGTTCCTCGGCCGAGGCCGGAGACCTGAAGCCGAAGGCGCGCGCGAGTTCCGCCCGGGTCGGGGGCATGCCTTCCGACTCGACGAAACCGCGAATGAAGTCGAGGATTTCCTGCTGGCGTGGGGTCAGACCGTCCATACCGTAAATTTATACGGTATCCGGGTCACAACGCAAGTGCCGCGTGAAAAAATGTCTGCGTCACGGAAGGCCTGCCGTCCGGGCAGACGGCCGGCGGCTCAGGGCGTCCGGATTTCCAGGCTCAGGACTCAGCGCTCAGGACTCAGAGCTCAGGGTTCAACCTGCCCGCGGAACCAGTCGAAGATCTGCTCGCCCTGCCAGAACACGACGTCCTTGTGACTGCGGAAGTACCGCAGCATCGCATCGAAATACTTTGCCCGGTGCGCGGCACCCGAGATGTAGGGATGCACCCCGAAGGACAGGATCCGCGGCTGCTTCGCCGATTCGCGGTAGACCTGGTCGAACGCGTCCCTGGCCCGCTTGAGCATGGCGTCGGACTCATGCAGGCCGGTCAGCATGATCGTGATGTCGTTCAGTTCGACCGAATACGGGATGGACAGCAATGGCGTCGTCGCGGTCTTG
>JBILGF010000072.1:0-9589 GCA_044351195.1 Burkholderiales bacterium | reverse complement strand
CGTGAATACACCGCATTGATCGACCCGCCCGGCTTCACCGCGGGCGACACCGTGGCGCCGCCGGTCGCGGCGGCTGCTGCCGCAAAGCCCGCCGTCGTCGATTCCGAGCCTGTCGCCGCACCGCTGGCGTCGGCCGCGCCCGCGCCCGCCAGTGCCGCAAAAGTCGCGCCGAAGACGAAAGCCGTCGCCGAAGCCGCGCCGGTCGCGCCAAAGGCATCCGCTCCGGCGAGATCCGAAGCCACCGGGGCCGCAGCAGGTGCTGGCGAATACGGTCCCGTACGCCGCGGCGATACCCTGGGCCGCATCGCCGAATCCGTGCGTCCGCCGGGTGTGTCGCTCGATCAGATGCTGGTCTCGCTCTATCGCGAGAACAAGGGCGCGTTCGACGGCAACAACATGAACCGCCTGCGTACCGGTGCCGTGCTGCGTGTGCCTGATGCAGCATCCATCGGTTCGGTCGGTGCCGTCGATGCGACACGCGAAGTCCGGGCCCAGGCAGTCGATTTCAATGCCTACCGGCAGCGGGTTGCCGGTGCAGTGCAGGAAGCACCGGCAGTGGCTGCATCAGGCGGATCCGCCGCTGCCGGCCGCATCGAGCCTCGGGTCGCCGAGAAGGCGCCGGCACCGGCGCCCGGTTCGGACGTGCTTCGCGTCTCGAAAGGTGATACGTCCAAAGGCGCAGGCGATCCCAAGGCAGCGCAGGCCAGCAGGGAAGAAGAAGCGACGGCGCGCGAGAAGGCCTTGCGCGAAGCCAACGAACGGGTGGCAGCACTCGAAAAGCTGCTGAAGGACTCACAGCGTCTGCTCGACATCCAGAGCAAGCAACTGGCCGAGTTGCAGCCGAAAGGCACGGTCGACCCGTCAAAGGCTGCGCAGCCCCAGAAGGGACCCGAAGCCCCGAAAGGCGCGGAGCCGGTACCGGTCGCGCCGGAAGTGAAACCCGAGCCTTCGCCGCCCGTGCCGGCAGCCGAGGCGGTCGCCGCACCGAAGCCGGTCGAGGCCGTCAAGCCGAAGCCCGTTCCGGTACCGCCGCCGCCTCCAGCGCCCAGCTTCGTCGATCAGGCGATCGCGTTCGGTACCCACTACATGACGGAAATCGGGCTCGGGCTGGTCGCCCTGCTCGGAATTGGCGGTCTGGTCGCGCGTCGACGCAAATCCCGCGCACCGGCGATGCCGGCGTCGGCTGCTGCTGCCGAGCCGAGGATCAACACGCCCGCGTCGCCTGCCGAAACGCTGGACGAGCCGGTCGTGGCCACCCAGGCCGAGGTCGAGGAAGTCGACCCGCTGGCCGAGGCCGAGGTGTACCTGTCCTACGGTCGCGACAGCCAGGCCGAGGAGATCCTGCGCGATGCGATCGCGAAGACACCGATGCGCCACGACCTGCACCTGAAGCTGCTCGGCATCTACATGAAACGCGGCGACGTGACGGCTTTCGAGTCGGTCGCCCGACCGCTCCATGCATCGACCGGTGGCACCGGCACGACCTGGCAGGAAGCGGCCGCCATGGGTGCCTCGATCGATCGCGACAACCCGCTTTACGGGGGCAACCGCTCCGACAGCGGCCGGGACCGGAACAATTCCACCATCCCTGGTGGTGCAGCTTCAGCAGCGGCCGCGGCAGCCGCGGCAGCCGCGGCAGTTGCCGCCACCGCCGTGTCGGCTCGCCCGATCGACGTCGAGAAGACCCAGGTGCTGACAGTCGAGGAGACGCGTCCGGCACAGCCGCCCGAGGCCCTTGATTTCGCGTTCGAAATGCCTGCGCCGGCCGCCCAGGACGATGTGGTCGATGTTGGCGTGAGCGCGGACGGCAAGCCCGCCATCACCGAAACAGACATGGGCTTCACGCTCGATTTCGGTTCCGCCGAAACGGCGTCCGTGCCCGAGCGGCTCGACCTGCCCCTGGATCTCCTGCCCGAGTCGACTGCGGCAGCCCCTGCCGATCTTGCGTTCGATCCGGTCACCCCTGCGCCAGCCGGCAGCCAGACGCCGAGCCTGCCTGAGCCGCTGTTCCATGCCGAGGCTACGAACGTGCTGCTCGACTCCGGTCCTCCGACCGGCAGCATCCGCGATTTCAAGCTTGCTGCCGCCCGGGCCGAGGCTGCTGCGACGTCAATGCCTGCAGATGGTGCGCCGCCGCCCACGCAACCCCTGCTCGGTCAGGAAACGATGATCATGGCCAGCCCGGGCGAGCTGGTGACCTTCGACATGACCCACCCGGCCGGCCTGCCGCAGAACTGGCAGGAAGCCACCCTGCCGCGCGTGAATCTCGACCTGGGCGAGACGATGATCGACAGCCGCGGCAGTGCCGGCGGCGACGACCACTGGAACGACGTGAACACCAAGTACGACCTCGCCAAGGCCTATGAAGAGATGGGCGACAAGGAGGGCGCGCGCGAGATCCTGCGCGAGGTGATCGCCGAAGGCGACGACCAGCAGAAGGCGGACGCGCAACTGATGCTTTCCCGGCTGGGCTGAGCCCATCCGGGCGAGGGCGGGGCGGTGCCACGTGCGCGGCGGCGCCTTGCGGCGCTGCCAGGCCCGCGCCGGTACGATGCGTCCAGGCGCGACCGCGGAAGGCTTTGGCGCTATCCTCGCCGGATGCGCATTGCTCTCCAGCTTGAGTATCACGGTGGCCCGTTCTGCGGGTGGCAGACCCAGCCGGCGGGGTGTGCCGTCCAGGACACCCTGGAGCGCGCGCTCGGTCATGTCGCCGCAGCTCCGGTGTCAACCACCTGTGCCGGGCGTACGGACACTGGCGTGCATGCGCTGATGCAGGTCGTGCATTTCGATGCGCCGTCCCCGCGGCCGCTGCAGGCGTGGATTCGCGGTGTCAACGCCTTGTTGCCCGACTCGGTCGCAGTGGTCGGCGCAGCTTGCGTACGGGACGATTTCCACGCCCGCTTCGACGCCGTGTCGCGGTGCTATCGCTATGTGCTGGTCAGTGATCCCGTGCGCCCGGCGCTGCTGGCGGGCCAGGTCGGCTGGCACCATGAACGCATTGCGCTCGAGCCGATGCGCGAGGCGCTCGTGGCCCTCGAGGGCGAGCATGATTTCAGCGCCTTTCGTGCCGCCGAGTGCCAGGCCCGGTCGCCGGTGCGGCAGATGTATCGTGCGTCGGTCACGCAGCAGGGTGCGATGTTCACCTTCGAGTTCTGCGCGAACGGATTCCTGCACCACATGATCCGCAACATCGTCGGCAGCGTGGTGCGCATCGGCCGCGGCCGGGAAGCGCCCGCCTGGCTCGGGCATCTGCTCGGCGCGCGCGACCGCACCCGTGCGGCGCCGACGTTCTCGCCGGCAGGCCTCTACCTGGCGAAGGTCGGTTATGCACCGGATCGTGCGCCCGCGCTGCCCGGCCCGCGCGCATCGATCGCCGGGGACGTGCCGGCATGAGCATTCGGCGTACCCGGGTGAAGATCTGCGGTATTCGCACCGCCCTCGATGCACGGGTGGCGGCTGCCGCCGGTGCGGATGCGATCGGCCTGGTGTTCTACGGCCCCAGCCCGCGCCATGTCACGGTCGATGAGGCCGCGCAGGTGGCTGGCAGTCTCCCGCCCTACGTGATGTCGGTCGGGCTGTTCGTCGATGCGCCGGCGCAACAGGTACGCGAGGTACTCTCGGCGGTGCCGCTCGACCTGCTGCAGTTCCACGGATCCGAAACGCCGGCATACTGCGCGCAGTTCGACAAACCGTTCGTGCAGGCGGTGAGGGTGAGGCCGGGAGTCGATTTGCTACAATCCCACCAGCAGGCGATGGCATACCGGCCGCTCGCGCGCGGGTTGCTGGTCGACGCCTTCGTCCCCGGGCAGCACGGCGGCACCGGCCAGTCCTTCGACTGGTCGCTGATACCTGCTTCGCTGCGTGGCGAGGTGATCCTGTCCGGCGGACTGACCCCGGAGAATGTCGGCGATGCGGTCCGGCGGATGCGTCCATGGGCAGTCGATGTGTCGAGCGGCGTGGAACGGAAATCCGGGCAGAAGGGGGTCAAGGATCCTCGCCTGATCGAGCAGTTCATTGAGGAGGTTCACCTTGCAGATGTATGACCTGCCCGACGAGCGCGGCCACTTCGGCCCGTATGGTGGCGTGTTCGTGGCCGAGACGCTGATGCATGCGCTCGACGAACTGAACGAGTGCTACCTGAAGTACCGCAACGATCCGGCGTTCATGGCGGAGCTGGCTGGCGAATTGAAGCACTACGTCGGCCGTCCGAGCCCGATCTACCACGCGAAGCGCTGGTCGGCGCATTTCGGTGGCGCGCAGGTCTACCTGAAGCGCGAAGACCTGAACCACACGGGTGCGCACAAGATCAACAACACCATGGGCCAGGCACTGCTCGCGCGCAAGATAGGCAAGCCGCGCATCATTGCCGAAACCGGCGCCGGACAGCACGGTGTTGCCAGTGCCACCGTCGCCGCGCGCTTCGGCATGAAGTGCACTGTCTACATGGGTTCGGAAGATATCAAGCGCCAGTCGCCCAACGTGTTCCGGATGAAGCTTCTGGGTGCCGAGGTGGTGCCCGTGGAAAGCGGCTCGAAGACGCTCAAGGATGCGCTGAACGAGGCGATGCGCGACTGGGTCACCAACGTCGCAGATACCTTCTACATCATCGGCAGCGTTGCCGGACCGCATCCCTACCCGATGATGGTGCGCGACTTCAACGCCGTGGTCGGCCATGAGTGCCTGTGGCAGATGCCGGAACTGATCGGCCGCCAGCCCGATGCCTGCATCGCCTGCGTCGGCGGCGGTTCCAATGCCATGGGGCTGTTCCATCCGTACATCGATGTCGAGGGCGTGCGCCTGATCGGCGTCGAGGCCGGCGGCTCGGGGGTGGCGACCGGAAAGCACGCGGCGCCGCTGTCGGCGGGACGCCCGGGCGTGCTGCATGGCACGCGCACCTACCTCATGCAGGACGAGGACGGGCAGATCCTTGACACTCATTCGGTGTCGGCAGGTCTCGACTATCCCGGCGTCGGTCCGGAACATTCCTGGCTGAAAGACCTCGGGCGCGCCGAGTATGTCGCCATCAACGACGACGAGGCGCTCGAGGCGTTTCACCTGCTCTGCCGGCTCGAGGGCATCATTCCCGCGCTGGAACCGGCGCATGCCCTCGCCCAGGCCGCCAGGATGGCGCCGACCATGCGCCCGGATCAGGTCCTCCTGGTGAACCTGTCGGGCCGTGGCGACAAGGACATCAACACGGTCGCGGGAATCGCAGGGATCGTGCTCTGATGTCGCGCATACAGGGGCGGTTCGAGAAACTGAAGTCAGAGGGCCGCGCAGCCCTCATCCCGTACCTGACGGCGGGAGATCCGTCGCTCGAGGTCACGCTCGCGCTGATGCATGAACTGGCTGCCGCGGGCGCCGACGTGATCGAAGTCGGCGTGCCGTTCTCCGATCCGCAGGCCGACGGGCCGACCATCCAGCGGGCGAGCGAGCGTGCGCTCGCCCGGGGTACTACCCTGCGCCGTATCCTCGACATGGTCGCCCGGTTCCGCGTGCGCGATACCGACACGCCGGTGGTGCTGATGGGCTACGCGAACCCGGTCGAGGCGATGGGCCACGAAGCCTTTGCCAGCCGCGCCGCGGCAGCCGGTGTCGACGGCGTGCTGCTGGTCGATCTGCCTCCGGAAGAGTCGCGCGCTTACGTCGACCAGCTGGCCGGCGCCGGGCTTGATCCGATATACCTGCTGTCGCCTACGACCACCGACAGTCGCATCGCCGAGATCGCCCGGCTCGCGCGAGGCTATGTGTACTACGTCTCGCTCACCGGAGTCACCGGCGCCAACCATCTGCAGGTCGGTGATGTGTCCGAACGCATGAAAGTGCTGCGCCGGCACCTCACCGTGCCGATCGGGGTGGGATTCGGCATCCGTGACGCGCAGAGTGCCGCAGGCATCGCGAAAGTGGCCGATGCGGTCGTGATCGGCAGCCGCATCGTCGAGGAGATCGAAGGCTCTGCCCCGGGCAGCGAGGCAGCCAATGTCGGCGTGTTCGTCCGGGGCATACGGCAGGCGATCGATGCCGTCGCGCGAAAGGGCTGATCCGATGGACTGCAGCGGTGCGGCGCGGTGTCCGATGTCGGCGGTACCGCAATTGCGGGTGCGTCCGGGATGAGCTGGCTGCAGAAACTGCTGCCGCCCAAGATCAAGCGTGACGAGGGTGCGCTGCGCAAGTCGGTCCCCGAAGGGCTGTGGACCAAGTGCGACGGCTGTGAGACGGTGCTCTACCGCACCGACCTCGACAACAACCTCCAGGTGTGCCCCGGCTGCGGATTCCACAACCGGATCGGCGCGCGCGAGCGTATCGACATGCTGCTCGACGTCGGTGGCCGCTACGAGATCGGGGCCGAGGTACGGCCGGTCGACAGTCTCAAGTTCAGGGATACCCGGAAATACAGCGAACGGCTGGCGGCTGCAGCGCGCGACACCGGCGAGGACGATGCGCTGGTGGTCATGCAGGGAAGCATTCATTCCGCGCCCGTGGTGGTGGCTGCCTTCGAGTTCCGCTTCCTCGGTGGTTCCATGGGTTCGGTCGTCGGCGAACGTTTCGCGCGCGGGGTGCGCGCATCGGTCGAACAGCGCATGCCATTCGTCTGCATCGCGGCCTCTGGCGGCGCGCGGATGCAGGAAGGCGTGCTGTCGCTGGTGCAGATGTCGAAGTGCTGTGCGGCGCTGACGCTGCTCGCCAGCGAGCGGCTACCCTTCATTTCCGTGCTTACCGATCCGACGATGGGTGGCGTGTCGGCCAGCTTCGCGATGATCGGCGACGTGGTCATCGCCGAACCCGGTGCGCTGGTGGGCTTCGCCGGCCCGCGCGTGATCCAGCAGACGGTGCGCGAGACGCTGCCGGAGGGTTTCCAGCGTGCCGAGTTCCTGCTGGAACACGGTGCGATCGACATGATCGTCGACCGGCGCGAGATGCGCGACCGGCTGGCCGCGCTGCTGGCACTGCTGTCGCGCCAGCCGCAACAGCCTGAGCGGACCGACGGTACGAAGTGAGCAGCAACGGCAACCCCGGCCGGACATCGGCCCGTTCGCTCGACGACTGGCTCGATTACATCTCGACGCAGCATCCGGTGAGCATCGAACTGACCCTCGATCGGGTGGCCGAGGTCTGGCAGCGGCTGCGTGCACCACATGGGCCGGGTTCGCCCGGCTTCCCGGTGATCACCGTCGGTGGCACCAACGGCAAGGGTTCTACCTGCGCGATGCTCGAGGCCATCCTCGACCGTGCCGGGTACCGTGTCGGCTGCTACACCTCGCCGCACCTGCTTCGTTACAACGAGCGGGTGCGCATTGCCCGCCACGATGCGCCTGACGCCGACCTGTGCCGTGCGTTCGAGGCGGTCGAGGCCGCCCGTGACGGCATTGGCCTCACGTATTTCGAATTCGGAACCCTGGCTGCACTGTGGCTGATGAGCGAAAGCCGGGTCGATGCAGCGGTGCTCGAGGTCGGTCTCGGTGGCCGGCTCGATGCCGTAAACATCATCGATGCCGACGTGTCGGTGGTCACCAGCGTCGGGCTCGACCACATGGAATACCTGGGCGATACGCGCGAGAAGATCGGTTTCGAGAAGGCCGGAATCTTCCGGTCCGGGCGTGCGGCGATCTGTGGCGATGCGGATGCACCGGCATCGCTGGTCCGGCATGCGGCGGCCATTGGCGCACGCCTGCTGCGTGCCGGTATCGATTTCGATTTTACCGAGCAGGATGGTGCTCAGTGGCGCTACCGGCGCTTCGCCGCACAGGGCGCCCCCGCCGTGGCGGCTCCCCCTGGCCAGTCGCCCGGGTCGCCAGCGCCCGCGGCCGGTGCAGACGCTGCGCCCGTGGTGCGCCCGGTGCAGCGTGCGCGCTACGGCCTGCCGTTTCCGGCGCTGCGCGGCGCCTACCAGCTGTCCAATGCATCGGCCGCGATCACGGCGCTCGACGAGCTTGCGCACCGGTTGCCGGTCAGCGCCGAGGCGGTGCGCACCGGCCTGCTCACGGCCGAGATCGCCGGTCGATTCCAGGTGTTGCCCGGACGGCCCACGGTCGTGCTCGACGTGGCGCACAACCCGCACGCGGCGGCCGTGCTCGATGCCAGCCTGGCACGGCTGCAGGGCGGCGGCCGTACCCTCGCGGTGTTCTCCATGCTTGCCGACAAGGACATCGAGGGCGTGGTGCGTACCGTGAAGGCACGCATCGATGAATGGTTCATCGCGCCAGTGGATGCGGCGCGAGCCGCCGACCTCGCCATGCTGCGCGGCGCATTGACACGTGCAGCCGCGCTCGACCCGACCACCGAGTGCGCCAGCGTCGGCGAGGCCTGGGCACAGGCAAGGGAGCGTGCACGCGAAAGTGATAGGATCGTCGTGTTCGGATCGTTCTACACGGTGGCCGAAGTGCTGGCGGAGTGCAACGCGGCCCGCTGAGCAGGGCACTGGCCTCGCCGCCCCGTGGCGATCAATCCTCGGTCGAGACAGACAGGCATGGCACGCAGCGCGTCAGACGAAGAGATAACCCTCCGGAAGCGGGCGCGCCGACGACTGATCGGCGCGATCGCATTGACCACGCTGGTGGTGGTCACCCTGCCGATGCTGCTCGACAGCGAGCCCCGGCCGATGGGTCACGACATCGCCGTGCAGATACCTTCCCCCGACAGCGGACCGTACGCGCCGAAGGGGCGCGTCGAACCGGCTGCGCGTACCGACGCGACCGCACCGGCGGCAGTGAAGGCCGATGGTCCTGCGGTCGCGGCCGTTGCGCCCGGCGCTGCCGATCCCGCACCCGTGAGCAAGCCTTCGCGGGACGCTGCCAGCGCTGCCGAGGCAACGCCGGTGGTGCCGCAGGGCGCCACCGAGACCCGGACGGCAGCGGCGAAGGCAACCGAAGCGAAGGCAACCCAGGCGAAGGCAGCCGAGGCGAAGGCAGCTGCGTCCCGGGGGCCTGACCCGAAGGATGCCGATGCCAGGAACTTCGTGGTCCAGCTCGGCGCGTTCTCCGAAGCCAGCCGGGCCAGCGATCGCCATGCGCAACTGGTGAAGGCGGGCATCAGGGCCTACACCGAAGTCATCAAGACGCCCACGGGAGACAAGACCCGTGTGCGTGCCGGACCTTTCCCCACCCGGCAGGCGGCCGAGCAGGCAAACGAGCAGGTCAAGGCGCTGGGTATCACCGAGGGCATCGTGGTCCCCAGGCGCTACTGAGCATGTGCCGCGGCTGCCGCAGGGGCCGGGCGGCTCCCGCGCTCCCGAGCCCGGTGCCCGTCGTTCGGACGGCCCTGCAAAGATGACCTGGTTCGACTACACCGTCGTGCTGGTGATCGGTGGATCCGCGCTGATCGCGGTGTTGCGCGGGTTCGTGCGCGAAGTCCTGTCACTGGCGTCGTGGGTGGCCGCGTTCGTGGCTGCAAGTGCATTCGCCGGGCAGGTCGCACCCCTGCTGCCCGCGGAAATCCCGAACGACTCGCTGCGCATGCTGGCGGCGTTCCTGTTGCTGTTCGGTGCGACCCTGCTGGCGATGGTCGTGGTCACGCTCGCGATCGTCGAGCTGGTGCGCGTGGTGGGCCTGGGCTTCATCGATCGTCTGCTGGGGCTCGCCTTCGGCCTGGT
>JBILGF010000473.1:0-2797 GCA_044351195.1 Burkholderiales bacterium | reverse complement strand
GACGAGGTGATGACCGGGTTCCGTGTCGCCCCCGGCAGCGCCCAGGGCCTGTACGGCATCACCCCCGACCTGAGCACCTTCGGCAAGGTGATCGGCGGCGGCATGCCGCTGGGTGCCTTCGGCGGACGGCGCGACGTGATGGCCTTCGTGGCGCCGACCGGGCCGGTCTATCAGGCGGGCACGCTTTCGGGCAACCCGGTCGCCGTCGCAGCCGGGCTGGCCACGCTCGAGCAGGTACTGCAGCCGGGTTTCCACGACCGGCTCGCTGCAACCACCCGCGCAGTGTGCGAGGCATTCGTGTCCGCCGGGAATGCGGCCGGCGTCGCGCTGTCTGCACAGTCGGTGGGCGGCATGTTCGGCCTCTACTTCCGGGCCGAACCGCCGACGGATTTCGCGCAGGTGATGGAATGCGATGGCCAGCGGTTCAACGCGTTCTTCCACCGGATGCTCGCCCATGGCGTGTACCTGGCACCCTCGGCGTATGAGGCGGGATTCGTCTCGATCGCTCACAGTGCGCAGGACGTCGCCGCTACCGGGCAGGCGGCGCACGAGGCACTGGCGGCGATGGCGGCGGGCTGAACGCAGCCTGGACGCAGCCTGGACGCAGCCTGGACGCAGCCTGGACGCAGCCTGGACGCAAAACGGGGCTTCCCGCAGGAAGCCCCGTCGATCGCCCGTGAAGCAGGGACGCCGGTTCAGCGAATACCGGTCAACCCGGACACGTACTCGGCGAGCGCCTGCATCTCGCGGTCGGACAGGCGGCTGGCGATCGTGTGCATCTGCGCGCTCATGCCGTTGGCCCGCTCGCCGGCCCGGAATGCGCGCAACTGGCCGACGGTATAGGCAGCATGCTGGCCGGCCAGCCGCGGATACTGGGCCGGAATGCCGGCGCCGTTGGGCGAATGGCAGCCGGCGCAGGAAGGCAGTCCGTTTGCAGCGTTGCCGGCGCGGTAGAGCTTCTGGCCGAGCAGCGCGAGTTCCTTGTCGTTCGCCGGCCGGGGCCTGGCTACCTGGCGCGAGTAGAAGGCTGCGACATCGAGCATGTCCTGCGACGACAGCCCTGCCGCGAAGCCCTGCATGATCGCATTCTTGCGCTCACCCGCCTTGTAGCTGGCGAGCTGCCTCGCGATGTATCCGGCGTGCTGGGCCGCGAGCGTCGGGTTTTCCGGGATCGCGCTGTTGCCGTCGATGCCATGGCAGCCGGTGCACACGCCCGCCGCAATGGCCTGGCCCTTGGCCGGGTCGCCCCTGGGTGCGGCTGCTGCCGTGGCCGGGGCAGCGGTGGCGGCGATTGCGACGCTGCCCGGGAAACCCGATGCCAGGGCGACACCCGCCATCAGCGCGGCGATCGCAAGACTTCTTGTCATTCGTAACTCCCTGCCGGACACTCGTGAAAACTTCAGCATTGGCTCTGCGTGCGGGTCTGCGTGCGGGTCTGCGTGCGGGCTGACCCTTGCACTGACCCTCGCACTGACCCTCGCGGGGTTCATCTGCACACTGCACGCCGCGCGCGGCTTGCAATCATTAACTCTTGATTTTAACGTGACCGGCCGCTGCGGCGCCAGTCAGATCGCGGAAAGCCCTCCTGTCCATGTCCGTATTCAGCAAGACCGTATTTGTCGAGAGTGCCGCCGAGATCGAACGCCTGCCGGCAGACGGGGGCCGCGAAGTGGCCTTCGTCGGGCGGTCCAATGCCGGAAAATCGAGCACCATCAACGCACTGACCGGCATCGGCCGGCTCGCCTTCGTCAGCAAGCAGCCGGGACGCACCCAGCTGATCAACCTGTTCGAGGTGACGCCCGGCCACCGTATCGTCGACCTTCCCGGCTACGGCTATGCCAAGGTCGCCAAGGACATCAAACGCGACTGGGGCATCCTGCTCGAGCGCTACCTGCAGGAGCGCCAGGAGCTGGCGGCCCTGGTGGTGATCATGGACATCCGGCACCCGCTGACTCCGCTCGATGTCCGCCTGATCGAATGGATCGCACCACGCGGCCTGCCGCTGCATGTCGTGCTTTCGAAGTCGGACAAGCTGACCCGCCAGCAGCAGGCGCAGGCCGTGCGCGAGGTCACCGAGGCACTGGCCTCGCTGGCCCCGCTGCCGGTCACCGTGCAATCGCTGTCCAGCCCCAGGCGCCTCGGGCTGGACACGCTTGCCACGGCCGTCGCGGGCTTCCTCGGCATCGAAGCGAAGGCTGCCGCAAGCAGCAGCGAACGGCGCGAGACGCGCCGCTCCGCATCGTCTGCCACCCTGTCGAAGCGTGCGCCCGGGAAAGGCGCGGCAGGCCCGACGACTGGCGCAACGGCAACCGCAGCACGACGACCGGCGAAGAGCACGACGCGCCCGCAATGACGGAAAAAACCCGGCACGAGGGGGCTCGTGCCGGGCAAGGATGCCTTAAGGGGGCTAAGGCTCCCGCTCAGGGAGGGGTGCGGGAAACGAAGCAATGTCGTCCTCTGCTCTGACTCCGATGCGCCGGGAAAGTTCCCGCCGTGCTGCACATTGCCGCTGCCCGTCCCGAGGGGCAGAATCGGGCTTCCGCGTCCGACGCCGCCACGAGGCCTGCAGCATGTCCCTTCCGATCCGTCCAGCGCCCGCAGGTGCACCAGCCTTTCCCACGACCCGTCTGCGTCGCATGCGGCATGACGAGTTCTCGCGCAGGCTTGTCCGCGAGCATCGACTGTCCACCGACGACCTGATCTACCCGGTGTTCGTGCATGACGGATCAGCGCCGGCGCAGCCGGTGCCGTCGATGCCGGGCGTCGAGCGCATCAATGTCGAGGGGCTGCTGGCGGT
>JBILGF010000472.1:0-2799 GCA_044351195.1 Burkholderiales bacterium | reverse complement strand
AAGTTCGCGACCAACCCCGAAAGCTTCCGTCGCGAGTACGGAGATCTGTCCGGCGCGAAAGACCTCTGGGACGGTATTCCCGAAGCGAAGGGCGCGCTGTACCAGTGGGACGACAAGTCGACCTACCTGCTCGAGCCGCCGCTGTTCGAAGGCTTCAGCCGCACCCTGCCCAAGGTTACGGACGTGCGCGGCGGCCGCGCGCTGGGCATCTTCGGCAACAAGCTCACCACCGATCACATCAGCCCGGTGGCGCCGATCCGCAAGGGCACGCTCGCGGGCGACTGGCTGGTGGCGGCCGGCAGCACCGACCTGTCCAGCTTCGGCTCGCGGCGCACCAACCACGAGGTGATGGTCCGCGGCGCGTTCGCCAACCCGCGCATCAAGAACCTGATGGTGCCCGGATCCGAGGGCGGGGTGACCTTCCACCAGCCCGACGGCGCGAAGATGCAGATCTTCGACGCGTCGATGCAGTACCAGAAGGACGAGGTTCCGCTGTTCGTCTTCGGCGGCGAGGCCTACGGCACCGGGTCGTCACGCGACTGGGCGGCCAAGGGCACCCAGATGCTCGGCATCCGGGTCGTGGTCGCGCGCGGCTACGAGCGTATCCATCGCTCGAACCTCGTCGGCATGGGCGTGCTCCCCTGCCAGTTCAAGGGCACGGACAGCGTGCAGACGCTCGGCATCACCGGTGAAGAGAGCTACGACCTGATCGGCGTCGAAGGCGGCAACATCAAGCCGCTGCAGGACGTCACGCTGGTGATCCACCGCAAGGACGGCAGCACCCAGAACGTGGCGGTGACGCTGCGCGTCGATTCGCCGATCGAGGTCGAGTACCTGAAGCACGGCGGCATCCTCCCGTTCGTGCTGCGCGAACTGATGGCTTCCTGACCCGCACCATTTCCACTGTCCCATTGGATATTCGATCCCGGAACCTGCCATGACCCAAGACGTTTTCAAAACCTTGCGCGACTTCACGCCCTCGCCCGGCAGGTCCGGCAAGTACCATTCGCTGGCCGCGCTCGAGGCGGCAGGCCTGGGCAACATCTCGCGGCTGCCGCGCTCGATCCGCGTGGTGCTCGAGGCGCTGGTGCGCCACTGCGACGGCAGGAAGGTCACGGAAGAGCACATCCGGGCGCTCGCCGCATGGCAGGCCACCGGTGCACGCACCACCGAGATCCCGTTCATCGTGGTGCGCATCGTGCTGCAGGACCTGATCGGATTCGGCACGCTGAACGACCTGGCAGCGATGCGCAATGCCGCGAGCAAGCTCGGCGTGGCGCCGGGCAAGATCGAGCCGCTGGTGCCGGTGGACGTGGTGGTCGACCACTCGGTCGAGATCGACGTCTACAACCGTCCCGACGCGGTGCAGGTCAACCAGGAGATCGAGTTCAAGCGCAACGCCGAGCGCTACGCGTTCGTCAAATGGGCACAGGGTGCGTTCAAGACCGTGCGCGTGGTGCCGCCGGGCAACGGCATCATCCACCAGATCAACATGGAATATCTCTCGCGCGGTGTATGGGAGAAGGACGGCACCTGGTTCCCGGACACCGTGTTCGGCACCGACTCGCACACGACGATGGTCAATGGCATCGGCGTGGTGGCCTGGGGCGTGGGCGGCATCGAAGCCGAGGCCGGCATGCTCGGCCAGCCCAATGCCTTCCTCACGCCTGACGTGGTCGGCTGCCACCTGACCGGCAGGCTGCGCGAGGGCGTGACCGCCACCGACCTGGCGCTGACCGTCACCGAACTGATGCGCAAGGCGAAGGTGGTTGGCAAGTTCGTCGAGTTCTTCGGCGAAGGTGCTGCCAACCTGACCGCGGCCGATCGCTGCACGGTGGCGAACATGGCGCCGGAGTACGGCGCCACGATGGGCTACTTCCCGGTCGACGACAAGACGATCGACTACTTCCGCACGACCGGCCGCGAGCCGGAGCAGATCGCGGCGATCGAGGCCTACTTCCGGGCGCAGGACATGTTCGGCATGCCCGGCTCCGGTGACATCGACTACACCCAGGTGATCGAACTGGATCTGGACAGCATCGTGCCCAGCCTGTCCGGTCCGAAGCGTCCGCAGGACCGGGTGAACCTGCCCGAACTCGGGCGTGACTTCAACCGCCTGTTCGCCGCGCCGACCGACAAGAACGGCTATGCACGAGAAGCCGGCGACCTCGACCGGCGCGAGGCCACCGGCCATGGTTTCGATGTCGGCCATGGCGACGTGCTGATCGCCTCGATCACCTCGTGCACGAACACGTCGAACCCGGCGCTGCTGCTGGCGGCCGGCCTGCTCGCCAAGCGCGCGGTCGAGAAGGGCCTGACCACGCATCCGCGCATCAAGACCTCGCTCGCGCCCGGCTCGCGGGTAGCGACCAAGTACCTTCAGGACGCGGGCCTGCTGCCGTTCCTCGAGCAGCTCGGCTTCGGCGTGGTGGCTTATGGCTGCACGACCTGCATGGGCGCAGCCGGTCCGCTCGACGCGAAGATCGAGGAAGCGGTCGTGTCGAAGGACCTCGTCACCTGTGCCGTGCTGTCGGGCAACCGCAACTTCGAGGCGCGGGTGCATCCCAACCTGCGCGCGAACTACCTCGCCAGCCCCGCGCTGGTGGTGGCGTATGCGCTGGCCGGCACGGTGCGCACCGACCTGACCACCGACCCGCTGGGCGTGGACAAGGATGGCAAGCCGGTGTTCCTCAAGGACCTGTGGCCCACCGACGCGGACGTCGCCGCACAGCTTCGGTTCGCTGCGAACCCTGAACACTTCCGTCGCGAGTACAGCGACCTGTCCGGCAACAAGAAGCT
>JBILGF010000071.1:0-9626 GCA_044351195.1 Burkholderiales bacterium | reverse complement strand
CGCGGTGCGCTACCTGCACTCGGACATCGACACGGTCGAGCGCGTGGAGATCATCCGCGACTTGCGCCTGGGCCAGTTCGACGTGCTGGTCGGCATCAACCTGCTGCGCGAAGGCCTGGACCTGCCGGAGGTATCGCTGGTGGCAATCCTCGATGCCGACAAGGAAGGCTTCCTGCGCTCGGAGCGCTCGCTGATCCAGACCATCGGCCGCGCCGCACGCCACCTCAACGGCAGGGCGATCCTGTATGCGGACCGGATGACCGAGTCGATGCAGAAGGCCATCGGCGAGACCAACCGCCGGCGCGAGCGCCAGGAGGCGCACAACCTCGCCCAGGGCATCACTCCGCGCGGGGTGAAGAAGGAAATCCGCGACCTGATCGACGGCGTGTACGACACCGAACACGCCCACCAGAGGCTGAAGGCGGCGCAGGACGACGCCGGCTACGAGCTGATGAGCGACAAGGAACTCACGCGCGAGCTGAAGCGGGTGGAGAAGGACATGATGGGGCTTGCGCGCAATCTCGAGTTCGAGAAGGCTGCCCAGGCGCGTGATCGGCTGAACGCGCTGAAGGAACTGCTGTTCGGCCGCGGCCGCGAAAACCTGCCGCTGCCGGAGGCTCCGGACACCTGACACAGGCCGGGTGCCTGCACCGCAACCACGAGGCCCGCCGTCCTGCGACGACGAGCCTCGCGTACCGAGCGACGATTACCGGCGCGTTTCGATCTGCACGAGGGAATCTGCCTCGGCGCTCACCGTCGGCGCCACTGGCGCCGGACGCGGAGCACGCCGCCGCACCGGTGCAGCCTCTGCCACTGGCGGCGGCAGGACCACGGCCGATTTCGTCTCGATCATCACCAGGTCGCCCGGCAGGCCGACTGGCTCCGACACGGGTGCTGCCGGCTGACGCCGCTCCTGAGGTACCCGCACGGCCGGCTCAGGGCTGCTGGCGACCGATTCCACCTGCACCAGACCGGAGACAGCGGGTGAGACGACGGCAGGGGCAGGGGCGGGGGCGGGGGCGGGGGCGATCACCGGGGCAACCTCCGGCGCTCGCGCGACGATCACGGCAGGCGCCTCGACCGCTGCCGCAACCGGCGCCGGTTGGGCCGGTTGCGCCGGTGACGCAGCCTCTGCGGAGGCCGGCAGGGGTGCAGCCGGTGCGGCTGCCGCCTGGGGCGTGTCGGCCTGCGCGGCAGCAACCGGAGCCGGCGGCGCCGGTTCGACCTCTGCCGCAACCCCCACCGGCACGGGCGCCGGACTCGGCGCAGCCTCGGAGGACTCGACGGCTGCGGCGGCCGTGACCGCAGCAACCGCTGCCACTGCGCCCGGCAGTGTTACCGGGGCTGGGGCAGGCACTGCGGCTGGCGCTGGCACTGGCACTGGCGCTGCGGCTGGCACCGACACGGATCCCGGCTCGGATGCGCCGTTTGCCTGAGCATCCTCGGCAACGCCTGGGTTATCCGGCAGGCCTGCATCGCCGTCGTTGCGGCGCTCGCCGCCGCCGCCGCGCCGGCCACGCCGCCGACGCGGGCGCCCTTCACGCGCCTCACGGGCATCACTCTCGCCATCGATTGCGGACGCCGCCTCAGTAACGACCATGCCGTCAACCGGCTCGGCCAGCGGCGCGCGCTCGCGCGGCGGGCGTGCTTCGCGCTCGGCACGGGGTTCCCTCGGTTCTCTGGGTTCCCTGGGCTCGCGCTGTTCCCTCGGCGGGCGCGCCTCCAGCATGGCGCCGTCGGCACCAGCCACGGCATCGCTGCGGGCTGCGCCATCGCGGGCGCCTCGGCCAGCACGGTCGCCGCGTGCCGGACGCTCACCCCGGCTGTCACGGTGCGGATCGCGGCCGTCGGCTCGCGTGTCTGCGCCGCGCCCCTCGCGACGTGCCTCGGAAGCACCCCGTTCGCCGCGCTCGGGACGATCACCGCGACCGCCGCGACGGCGTTCGCCATCCCTCGCGCCAGACCGGCGGCTGGTATCGCCATGGGCGGTCCGCGCCGGCACGGCAGGCGTGGCGGCGGGTGCGGACTCGGCCACTGCAGCAGGGGCCGCAGGCTTGCCACTCAACCAGCCGAACATCTTGTCGAACAGCGACCTGGGCGCCGGTGCCGGGGCCGCGACGGCGGCGGGCACCACGGGTGCTGGCGCCGGTGCGGGGGGCGGTGCCTCCGGGTTGATGCCCTGCACGGCCGCCTGGGGGCGTGCAGGACGCTCGGCCGGCATGCCGGGCAGGGTCTCGGGCGCTTCGGGCGCCACCACCAGCTGGTAGCTGGCGGCCGGAGGCTCGGATGCATTCAGTTCGTCATGACGCAGCCGCACTACCGTGTAGTTCGGCGTCTCGAGGTGCAGGTTGGGCACCAGCACGACGTTGACCTTCTGGCGCAGCTCGATGCTCTGGATGTCCTGCCGCTTCTCGTTGAGCAGGAAGGTGGCGACATCCACCGGCACCTGCGCATGCACCGCGCCGGTGTTCTCCTTCATCGCCTCTTCCTGCAGGATGCGCAGGATGTGCAGGGCCGTCGACTCGATGCCGCGCACGAAGCCGGTGCCGTGGCAGCGCGGGCACGGGATATGGGCGGACTCGCCCAGGGACGGACGCAGGCGCTGGCGCGACAGTTCCATCAGGCCGAAGCGGGAGATCTTGCCCATCTGCACCCGGGCGCGATCGACATGCAGGGCGTCGCGCAGCCGGGTCTCGACCTCGCGCTGGTTGCGCGCGTTCTCCATGTCGATGAAGTCGATGACGATCAGGCCACCGAGATCGCGCAGGCGCAGTTGCCGGGCGATCTCGTCGGCCGCCTCGCAGTTGGTGTTGAACGCAGTGGTCTCGATGTCGCCGCCGCGCGTGGAGCGGGCCGAGTTGACGTCGACCGAGACCAGGGCCTCGGTGTGGTCGATCACGATCGCCCCCCCGGAAGGCAGGGTGACCTGGCGCGAATACGCGCTCTCGATCTGGTGCTCGATCTGGAAGCGGGAAAACAGCGGGACGTCGTCGCGGTAATGCTTGATCAGCTCGAGGTTGCCGGGCATCACCGCGGCCATGAACGAACGGGCCTGGTCGTAGATGTCCGGCGTATCGATCAGGATCTCGCCGATGTCCTGGCTGAAATAATCGCGGATCGCGCGAATGACCAGGCTGCTCTCGAGGTAGATCAGCGACGGGGCCGACTCGCGCCGGGCTGCCGATTCGATCGCCTCCCACAGCCGCAGCAGGTAGGAGAGGTCCCATTGCAACTCTTCCAGCGTGCGGCCGATGCCTGCCGTGCGCGCGATCACGCTCATGCCCGCAGGCACGTCGAGCTGGGCGACCAGGTCGCGCAGCTCGTTCCGGTCTTCACCCTCGATCCGCCGCGACACCCCGCCACCGCGCGGATTGTTGGGCATCAGGACGATGTAGCGGCCAGCGAGGCTGATGTAGGTGGTGAGCGCCGCGCCCTTGGTGCCGCGTTCGTCCTTGTCGATCTGGACGATGACTTCCTGCCCCTCGCGCAGCGCATCCTTGATGGTGGCGCGGGCGGGGTCGGTCTCGGCGCCATTCCGGAAATTGGAGCGTGCGACTTCCTTGAACGGCAAAAACCCATGCCGGTCGGCACCATAGTCGATGAACGCCGCTTCGAGACTGGGTTCGACGCGGGTGATGGTGCCCTTGTAGATGTTGCTCTTGCGCTGCTCTTTTCCTGCAGTTTCGATATCGAGGTCGATCAGCTTCTGGCCATCGACGATTGCGACGCGGAGTTCTTCCGCCTGCGTCGCATTGAACAGCATGCGTTTCATTGACTCTGACTCCCGCGATCAAGCACGGGGTCGCGCGAAGCCGGGCGCGCAGGGGCAACCGATAGCGGTTGCGGATGCGTCAGGTCAGTGGTGAGGGTCTCGTACCTTTTCTGTCAGGGACATGCCTCCGGCGGACGGGCAGGCCACCGCGATCGACGCGAGGTCGACCTGCACGGGTGCCGGATTCAACGGCCGGAAACAAAGGGAAGACATCGAACGGACCAGCCAGGATTCTGCGTCTGCAGGCCACGGTGGCGCGCTGCGGAAAAACCGCTGCAACACACTGCCGAGGAGTTGCGCACTTGATCGAGTAACATCGCTGCTTGTTCAGGTGAGCGAAGGTAACCTGTGAATATCAGGGAAAACCGTTTCGGGTGTACCACTTCGACCGGAAGGTTGTCCAGCATGATGATCGCGCCCGACGGCCTGATGATGTGCAGCGCGTCCGGTGTGCGGACACGGTCCACCAGCCTCCCGTGCCCTCGAGCATAACACCATGGAGCCCGCAGCAAAAGCGTCAGTCCGTCTGGAAATCGTTGATGAATCAAGCGCAAAGCAACGACTCGACAACTATCTTCTCAAGATTCTGAAGGGCGTCCCGAAGAGCCATGTGTATCGCCTGCTGCGGCGCGGTGAAGTCCGCGTCAACGGACAGCGGGCGCAGCCCGAGCGGCGCCTGGAGCTCGACGACACGGTCCGGATCCCGCCGGTACGGCTGGGCGCATCCAGCACCAGTACCGCGCCGCGCAACGTCGGTGACACGCCGCTGCTCGCCCGGCATGTCATCTACGAGGACGACTGGCTGCTGATCCTCGACAAGCCGTCGGGCTGGGCGGTGCATGGCGGCAGCGGCGTGGTGCGCGGGGTGATCGAGCAGCTGCGGGCCGAACGGCCCACCGCGCGCTTCATCGAACTGGTGCACCGCATCGACCGCGACACGTCCGGTCTTCTCCTGCTCGCCAAGAAGCGCAGCGCACTCACCGCCCTCCATGAAGACCTGCGCGAGGGGCGGGTCACCAAGCACTACCGGGTGCTCGCGCACGGGTCCTGGCGCAAGGGGCGCCGGGTGGTGGACGCGCCGCTGCAGGAAACCCTGCAGGGCGTTGCCGAGAAGCGCATGCGGATTCACGACGGATCGGGTGGCGGGAATCCGGTCAGCGCAAAGACAGTGTTCATGCCGTTGGGCAGCTGGAAGACCTTCTGCCTGCTGGACGCCCACCTCCTGACCGGTCGCACCCACCAGATCCGTGTACATCTGGCCTCGGTCGCGCATCCGATCCTTGGCGATGACAAGTATGGCGATGCCGATCGGGACAAGCCGTTGAAGAAACTCGGCATCCGCCGCCTGATGCTGCATTCGTTCAGCCTGCGCTTCCAGCACCCGGGCACCGGAGAGCCGATGTCGATAGAAGCGCCCCTGCCGCCGGATTTCCAGGCATTCATTGCACGACTCGAAGCCCGCGCCGACGAGGAACGTCTGCTCCGCACACTGAAAGGCCCTGATGCCCAGCCGATTTGACCTGATCGTTTTTGACTGGGACGGCACGCTCGCCGACTCGGCCGGGCTGATCGCCCGCTGCATACAGCAGGCCTGTGCCGACATCGGCGCACCCGTTCCCACCGAGGAACGTGCACGCTATGTGATCGGCCTTGGCCTGGACGATGCACTGGCCTACCTCGTGCCTGACCTGCCGCAGTCGGATTACCGACAGCTGGCCGACAACTATCGGGCACGCTATTTCGCGGGCGACGCGCAGATTCCGCTGTTCGACGGGGCCCGGGACGCATTGCACGACCTGCGCGCACACGGCTTCAGGCTGGCGGTGGCGACCGGCAAGACCCGGCGCGGCCTCGACCGCGCCATGCGCAACCTGGACGTCGCCGACTGTTTCGATGCGACCCGCTGTGCCGACGAGACGGCTTCGAAGCCGGATCCGTTGATGCTGCATGAACTGTTCACGGAACTGCAGATCGGTCCCGAACGCAGCCTGATGATCGGCGATACCACGCACGACCTCGACATGGCGCGCGCTGCGGGCACGACCGGGCTGGCCGTGACCTACGGCGCCCATCCGAAGCCCGGTCTGGTCGCGGCGGCGCCGATCGCCTGCGTCGACCGCTTCGACGAACTTCACCGCTGGCTGAAGCAGCACGCCTGACCCCCTGATGCGGAACACACAAGGAAGACACTGATGAGCCAAGCCGAAGGCAGCACCGAGCACTGGGAGCGCAAGGTGCTCGAGAAACTCGCCACGTCGGCGCTGCAGGAGCAGCGGCGCAGCCGCTACTGGGGAATCTTCTTCAAGTCGCTGACCTTCCTTTACCTGTTCCTGCTCCTGTTCATCGCCGCCGGCTGGTTCGGTGCGCGCGACATGGCGTCTCCGGGGAAGCACACCGCGATGGTGCAGGTAGATGGCGTGATCGCCGAAGGCACCAGGGCATCGTCTGACCAGATCATGGCCGGGTTGCAGGCGGCGTTCAAGGACGTCAATACGCAAGGCATCGTGCTGCGCATAAACAGCCCCGGGGGCAGCCCGGTGCAGGCCGGACAGATCAACGACGAGATCCGCCGGTTGCGCGAGCAGTATCCGAATATCCCGGTCTATGCAGTGATCGAGGACATCTGCGCATCCGGTGGCTACTACATCGCCGTGGCGGCCGACCGCATCTTCGTCAACCGCGCGAGCCTGGTCGGTTCGATCGGCGTGCTGATGGACGGATTCGGGTTCTCAGGCGTGCTCGACAAGCTGGGTGTCGAACGCCGGTTGCTCACCGCGGGCGACAACAAGGGCTTCCTCGACCCGTTCTCGCCGCTCGACCCGGCGCAGCGCGCGCATGCACAGCAGATGCTGAACGACATCCACGGACAGTTCATCGAGGTGGTCAAGCGCGGCCGGGGAGACCGCCTGAAGCCCGACCCGGCCATCTTCAGCGGCCTGGTATGGACTGGCGAGCGCAGCATCGAACTGGGCCTGGCCGATGCGCTCGGAAGCGTGGACCATGTCGCACGCGAGATCATCAAGGCCGAGACCATCATCGACTACACGCCGCGCGAGAACATCGCCGAGCGCGTGGTAAGGCGCTTCGGTGCCGCCTCGGCCGAAGCACTCTGGGGTGCAGCGACAGCACCGCGCACCTCGCCCGTGCGCTGAACGCGGGCGCGGCGCTACACGACCGGGATATCGAAGCGCGGCAACAGGCGGGTGAGGGCGATCAGGGGCAGCCCGATCAGTGCCGTCGGGTCGTCGCCGCGCACCGCGTCGGTCAAGGCAATGCCCAGGCCCTCGACCTTCGCACTGCCGGCACAGTCGTAGGGACGCTCGCGCAACAGGTAACGTTCGATTTCGGCATCGTCGAGCATGCGGTAGACGACATCGGTGGCCACCGTCACCTCCGCCGCGCGGGGCGGATCCAGTTGCCGCACGGACAAGGCCGTATGAAACCTGACATCCCGGCCGCGCAGCATCCGGAGCTGGCTGATGGCGCGTTCATGGGTTTCCGGCTTGTTCACCGTCATTCCGTCGAGCTCCGCCACCTGGTCGGAGCCGATGACCACCGCCCGGGGCGCGCCACGGGCGACCGCCAGCGACTTGGCCCGGGCCAGCCGCAGCGCGAGATCGACCGGGCGTTCGCCGGCCAGCGGCGTCTCGTCGACCCGGGGCGCGACCACGTCGAAGGGAAGCCCCAGCCGTTCGAGCAGCAGCCGGCGGTAGGGCGAAGTCGATGCGAGGATCAATCGCGGGCCGGCCTGGGGATGCATCGCGAACGCCTTTGACATTGGCTGGAAAGCGCAATATTATCCGCCGTTTATGTCGCACACACCCGTCATCGACAGCCTTGCGTTCGCGCGTGCAGGAAACCGCTGCAGCGGCACGATACAGGGCGAGCGGCTGACCCGGCTCGACGACAGTCTCGTCGACCACGCCGGCGAAGTGAGGTATGAGTTGCGCGGCATGCTGTGGGATGAAAAGCCTGCGCTCGAACTGAAGATCGAAGGTTGGCTGATGGTGCGTTGCCTTCGTTGCCTCGGACCGATGCGTTGGCCGGTGCAGATCGAGAACCGGGTGCGCCTCGCGCGCGACGATGCAGATCTCGATGTAGCCGACGAAGAAGGCGTGGATGCGATACCGGCATCGCAGGAACTGGATGTGTCGGAGCTGGTGGAAGACGAGTTGCTGCTGCAGTGGCCGATTGCGCCACGCCATGATATTGACGCGGTCGTACCCGGGATGGCTGGGGTACCTGGCATGGCTGGCATGGCTGGCGCCGCTGGTATGGCTGGCATGGCCGAATGCAATGCGCGGCTGACGGCGGGCGACACGAAGGCGATCCACCCGTTTGCGGCACTCGAAAAGCTGTCGCTTCGACGCGGCGGTACCGAACAAGGCAATCAAGACTAAGAGGTTCATCATGGCAGTTCAGCAGAACAAGAAATCCCCGTCCCGTCGCAACATGCGCCGCGCGCACGACTTCCTGACCGCAGCGCCGCTGGGGGTCGAGCCGACCACGGGTGAAGTCCACCTGCGCCACCACATCAGCCCGTCGGGCTACTACCGCGGCAAGAAGGTCACCGCGGGCAAGAAAGACTGATCGATCGCTCCGGCGTCAGCGGCCGTACGCAGGCAGTCCGATTGAACATCGACGGAGCGAGTATCGGCATCTGCGGGGGCGCGTCCGCGTCCCTCCGGTACCGTGGCTGCTGACATGTCGCCTGTCATCGTCGCCATCGACTGCATGGGCGGAGACCACGGGCCGGCAGTGACCGTACCGGCTGCCCTGGCAGCGGTAGACGCCGATCCCGCACTGTCGATCGTGCTGGTCGGTCTGTCCGATGCGATCGGCATGGCGTTGTCCACGGCCGGTCGTACCGTCAGCGATCGCCTGCGGGTGGTGCATGCGCCCGAGGTCGTCGCGATGGACGAGGCGCCGGCAGGCGCGCTGCGCAACAAGAAGAAGTCATCGATGCGGGTGGCGATAAACCTCGTCAAGTCAGGCGAGGCAAACGCCTGCGTGAGCGCCGGAAATACCGGCGCCCTGATGGCCACCTCGCGTTTCGTGCTGAAGACGCTGCCCGGCATCGAACGTCCGGCGATCTGCGGGGTCATGCCGTCGGTGCGCGGTCGCACCTACATGCTCGACCTCGGGGCAAACGTCGACTGCACGCCGCTGCAACTGTTGCAGTTCGGCATCATGGGGGCCAGCCTGGCCGGCGCGCTCGACCATCTCGACGCACCCAGCGTGGGGCTGCTGAACATCGGCGTCGAGGACATCAAGGGCAATGACACGGTCAAGCAGGCCGCCGACCTGCTGCGCCTGAGCGGCCTGAATTTCTACGGCAACGTGGAAGGCGACGACATCTACAAGGGCACGGTCGATGTCGTGGTCTGCGATGGCTTCGTCGGCAACGTGGCGCTGAAGTCCTCGGAAGGCCTGGCACAGATGCTCGGGATCATGCTGCGCAAGGAAGTCGAGCGCACCTGGTGGACGAAGCTGGCCGGCCTGTGTGCCCTGCCCGTGATGCGCGCATTCAAGCGCACGGTCGACCATCGGCGCTACAACGGCGCCAGCCTGCTCGGCCTGCAGGGCGTGGTGGTCAAGAGCCACGGCTCGGCCGATACGTTCAGCTTCGGCTTTGCGATCGACCGCGCGGTCGAGGAAGTGCGCATGGGACTGGCCGGGCGCATCGGCGAGCGGGTCAACCAGTTGCAAAGAGGCGCGGCATGGGGCGCGGCATGACCCGTCCCGACGAAGCACGGCGCCCGCTTCGTTCCCGGATCAGTGGCACCGGAAGCTACCTGCCGGCGCACTGCGTCAGCAACGACGAACTCGCCCTGCGCGTCGACACCTCCGATGA
>JBILGF010000470.1:0-2809 GCA_044351195.1 Burkholderiales bacterium | reverse complement strand
GACAGCATGCCTTACACGCCCGCCCCGCCCCGACGACAATGCCATCGACGAAGAAATATTCATGCCAGCACCTTGCGCGCCCGGGTTCGCATCGGACTTTGGGTTATCGACGACCCTCGGGTACACTCCGGGCGTTCGGTATGCCGGGCCGGCATGCATGCGCGATGCAGGGCATGAAGTCAGCATGGTTTATGCTTGTCGGGTATCAGCCACCATCAGAACAGGCGGGTCGGCAGTCGATGCACTCCGAGAACAGGCAGCAGGCGCCGTGGCGCCAACGGAAGGAAGCGCGGCCGTTCACCGGCGCCCTGAAACTGATCACCCTCGCAGCAGTCTTGACGCCGTTGACAGGACTGTCCGGCAAAGCGCTTGCTGCCGAGCCGTGGTGGCACGATCCGCGCAACCTCGACAGCCTGATCACCCACCACCCCAACATTCCGTGGGTCGGTGATCGCCTGCCCTCGGCCGCCAGGCACGCGGTCGAGATTCCGAATCCCGAACGTCCACTCACGCTGGCAGAACTCACCGACCTCGCCCTGCGCAACCATCCGCAGACCCGCGTGGCTTGGGCCTCGGCGCGAGCGGCAGCCGCGCAGGTCGGGATCGAACTGGCCGACTACTCGGTGCAGGTATCCGGTGCCCTCAGTTACCTGCGGGCACGGCAGATCAGCCAGACCGGGGTGCGCCAGCCCCTGATCGAGCGCTACACCCCGAGCGTCACCCTCTCTTATGCGCTGTTCGATTTCGGCGTACGCGCGAGCCAGGTCGAGGCCACGCGCTTCAACCTGCTGGCCGCCAATCTCTCGCAGAACCGCACCCTGCAGGCCGTCGCCTTCTCCGTCGAACAGGCCTACTACGCGCTGCTCGGCTCCGAGCAGCTGGTCCGATCGGGCGAGGTGTCGCTGCGCAATGCACAGACGACGCTCGATGCGAGCGAGCGACGCCGCCAGAGCGGCCTCGCCACCATCGGGGACGTCTTCCGGGCCGAGACCGCGGTAGCCCAGGCCCGGCTGGCCGTGCAGCAGGCCCAGGGCCAGGTCGCCCAGGCCCGGGGCCGGCTCGCCTTCAACGCCGGGTTGCCCGTCACCACGCGCTACACGCTGGCCCCGGTGCCGGTGATCCTCGAACCGGCGAAGCTCACTGAAACCGTGGCCGAACTGGTCGAACGCGCGAAAGCCGGTCGTCCCGATCTGGTCGCAGCCGAGGCCACGGCGCGCTCGCTGTCGGCCTCGGCGCGTGCCGCCGCCGCGGCCGGCCTGCCCAGCATCTCCACCACCGCCACCTTCGCCGACAACTATTTCGTCAGCAGGCCGAACGGCCCCAACTGGTCGGTCGGCGTCGCGGTGAGCATCCCGATCTTCAGCGGCTACCGTGACACCTATGCCCGCCGGCTGGCCGAGGCCGGCACCGAGCGCCAGATCGCGGTGCGTGACCAGCTCTCGAACCAGGTCGAACTCGACGTCTGGCAGGGCTATTTCAACGTCCAGACGGCCAACACCGCCCTCACCACCGCCCAATCGCTGGTACGCACGGCCGCGCAGTCGCTGCAGGTCGCCGAGGCGCGCTACAAGGGCGGCGTCGGCAACCTGCTCGAGGTGATCACCGCACAGGCGGACGATGTCAACGCCCGGGTGCAGCAGATCACCGCGCAGGTGAACTGGTACACCGCCTTCTCCCAGCTCAACTTCGCCCTCGGCTCGCTGCCGCTCACGCCCGGGGCTGCCACTGCGCCGCAAGGCAATCCGCCGGTCATTTCGGCGCCCGGCGCGCCCTACTCTCCGTCACTCCCGGTGCAGAAACAGCCATGAAGCGATTCGTCATACTGCTGGTGGGTTTGCTCATCATTGGCTCCGCACTGGGCATCGGTGCCTGGCAGACCGGCCGATGGAATCCGTTCGCAGACACGGCCCCGCCCGGCAAGGATGAGAAGAAGGTCGCCGGCAAGGACGGCAAATCCGGCAAATCCGGCAAGGGCAGCCGGCCACCTGCGGTCGTGCGCACGGCGCGCGTCGAGGTCACGCCGATGCCGGTGGTGATCGACGTGGTCGGCACGATCGAGTCCGAGCATGTGGTGTCGGTCCGGCCGCAGGTGTCCGGGCTGCTCACCCAGGTGATGGTGAAGGAAGGCGATCGGGTCAAGGCCGGACAGGTACTGTTCCGCATCGACTCGCGCACGTTCGATGCATCGGTCAACCAGGCGAAAGCGGCCGTCGCTCGAGACCAGGCGAACCTCGAACTCGCGCGAGCGAACGAGCGCCGGCTCAAGCCGTTGCTCGACCGCGACTTCATCACCCGCGCCGAGTACGAGACCGTGGTTGCCAACGTGGCTGCCCTCGAAGCGCAGGTGGCGGCCAACAAGGCGCAGCTCGAGCAGGTCCAGGTGCAGCTCGATTACACCTACATCCGGGCGACGATCGATGGCCGGCTCGGCGCACTGTCGGTACGCGCCGGCAACCTGGTCTCGGCCTCGACCGGGTCGACCAGCGTGCCGCTGGTGACCATCAACCGCACCAATCCCGTGCTGGTCAGCTTCAACGTCGCCCAGGAGTTCCTGCCCACGGTGCGCCGATTCCAGTCCAGCGGCGAACTGAACGTGCAGGTGCTGCGCGAGCAGGGCCAGGACGTCCTCGCCGAGGGCAAGCTGGTGTTCATCGACAACATCGTGAACGCGCAGACCGGCACCATCATCATGAAGGCAAGGCTGGCCAACGAAAAGGAAACGATGTGGCCGGGCCAGTTCGTCGCGGTGCGGATGATCCTGACCACCGAGCGCGAGGCCGTCGTGATCCCCGAGAGCGCCGTGCAGCCG
>JBILGF010000469.1:0-2819 GCA_044351195.1 Burkholderiales bacterium | reverse complement strand
CGGCGCCGGCAGTCCGGCGTACGGTCGCCTGGCTGAGCGGTCTGCTCCCCACACGGGTCCCTGATCCCGATCCCGACACGACATGCCACTGTCCGAACCTGCCCCGCGTACCGCGATCCATGTCCGCCGCGTCGAATGCCAGGGCTTCCAGCGCGAAGACGGGCTCTGGGACATCGAGGGCTACATGACCGACGTGAAGACCCATGTGCACCAGCGCCGCGATGGCGGCGTGCCGCGGGCACCGGGCGAGCCGATCCACCAGATGCGTGTGCGGCTGACCATCGACCTGGACTTTCTCATCCACGACTGTGAAGCAGTGACCGAGTCGGCGCCCTACGCCGGCTGCGGCGACATCGCACCGGCCTTCAAGGCGCTCATCGGGCCGGGCTGGCGGCGGCGCACGCTCGAAGTGCTGGGCGGTACGCGTGGCTGCACGCACCTGCTGGAGCTGCTCGGTCCGATGGCGACTACGGCCTATCAGACGACCGGGCGCGCCCGCGCGGCGCGCGACCAGGATCAGCCCTCGGACAAGCGTCCCTACCAGATCGATTCCTGCCACACCTACCGCAGCGACGGGCCCGCAGTGCTCGAGCGCTGGCCCGCCTGGCATACCGGGCCCGGCAAAGCCACCGCCCGCAGCTGAAGCCGGGGCGGCCGGCGCGCGGGCTGGTCTGTCGCGCGCTGCCCTGGGTGATCAGCGCCCGAACGGGGCGACGCCGATCAGCACGCGGTGCAGCCAGAAGGCGAACGCGGCCCAGAGCAGGATGCCGAGCAGCACGGTGGCCACCGTGGGGAGGGTGCGGGCGTCGTGGATCACTCCGGCTGCCCGGTCGCGCCGGCGCGCCGCGATGAAGTCGGCAATGGCCCAGCCAAGGAAGCTGCCGAACAGCAGCAGGTCTGCAAGCGTGCCGTTCGAGAGCAGATGGGCAAACGCCCAGAGCTTCACCCCGGCCACCATCGGATGTCCGACCGAGGCCTTGATCCGGTTGGCCGGCATGTAGGCGGCGACGAGCAGGATGAATGCCACCAGCGTCAGCAGCGATGCGGCGTGCCGGGTCCAGATCGGCGGGTACCAGAGGAATACCGAGTCGGCACGGCTGGCTGCATAACCGATCACGATGAGTGTCAGTCCGACGAGGGAGGCGACAGAGCAGGCGCCTTTCCAGCCATTCACGCCCAGCTTCGCGATCATCGTTTCGCGCCAGCCCTGCGCGAAGATGCGGGTGGAATGTGCGCCCAGGAAGATGAGCAGGCCGATTACCAGCAGAGTCATGTCGGAAACGCCTCAGGACAGGCAGGGAAATGCCGATCGTGCAAGACCGGGAGGGGAGGGCATGTCAGCGCCCCCATTTTCCTCCGTATCCACCGGGAAGGACTAAAGAAATCGGCGTTCGATCCGTTGTAACAGGGGTTCCGCCGTGGTGGCGCGGTGGCGCGGTGAGCGCAGTTGGCCGTCTGTCGGGTGTCGACAAATGCCGAGGCGTCCGGCGACGGCGGCTTGCCGCAGGTCGGCAGGTGCGATCCGGGCTCGGCTTCGGTCCCCCGGCCATGATCAACCAGCCACGATCTTTCGAGGAATCCATGTCGTTGAAGGGGAGTCAGTCATCCGGAGAGTTCCGGTCCGCGGGGATGGTCGAACCGGCAGCCGGGCTCGACCGTGACGCCAGCCGGCTGGCGCTGTTCTGCGGGCTGGCGTTGCTGCTGGTGTTGGCATCCGCGCTGCTCGGTGCCGGCTCGGCCGGCAGCGTGCGCACGCAGGGGGCCATGATACCCGATGGGAAGCTGCGGTTGCCGCCGCCGCAACCCAGCCTGACTTCGGCCGAGGTTGCCGCTGCCATCGCCGAGGGATCGCTCCTGCGGTCGGTGGTCGTCCTCGACGGTCGCGGTGCCGGGGGCCGCAGCGGGCCTGCGCATCGGTGATGCGTCAGCCGGGCAGGCGCGGTCGGGCGTTCAGCGGCCCGGGTTGCGCGGCGTACGGGCGACCACCCACAGATCGACCCGCGCCGCGCCCTGGCGCAGCAGCGCGCCCGCCGCTTCCGCGCCGGTAGCGCCGGTGGTGGTCACGTCGTCGACCAGCGCGACGTGCATGCCGGCGACCGGGCGGTCGACGACGAATGCGCCGCGCAGGTTCCGCTCGCGGCCGGCGAGCGGCAGGCTCGACTGCGGGGCGGTATCGCGCACGCGGCGCATCAGCTGCGGCTGCATCGGAATGCCGGTCGCGGCGGCAAGCACGCGGGCGATTTCGGTCGACTGGTTGAAGCCGCGTTCGGCGAGGCGCTGGTCGGACAGGGGAATCGGCAGCAGGCATTGGGGCCGTGCGGCGGCACTGCATCCTTCGAGCAGCAGCCTGCCCAGCACTGGCGCCAGCCAGAGTCGACCTTCGAACTTCAGGCGCCGGATCATCGCGTCGACGGGAAACCGGTAGTCGAGGGCAGCCAGCTGCGTGCAGACCGGAACCCCGCCTGTGCCATCGGACGCGGGCCCGGCATGCGGGTGCGTCCAGGGCAGGTCGGCATGGCATGCGCGGCACAGCAGCGCGCCCGGCGTATCGCCCGACCCGCAGAGCGCGCAGGGGGGGCTGTCCAGCCAGCGCCGGAACATGTCCCGCAGCCCGGGGAGGTGGCTATCGGTTTGACAAGAGGGCATGGGCGACCGATCATCGATCGATTAGACATGCCCGCCATCGTCACCCAGCCTGAGCTTATGGACACCCTCGAAAAACATGCGCAGCGCGTCGAATCAATGCCGGGGCCGGGTCACGCCTCGAGTCCCGGGGCGACCATCCCTGCACAGGCGTGGTCGGTCGACGCCGTCGCGTC
>JBILGF010000070.1:0-9665 GCA_044351195.1 Burkholderiales bacterium | reverse complement strand
TTCCATGAGATCCATGCGCGGTTGAAGGTGGCCTACAAGTACCTCAACGAGCTCGTCGACTCGCTGAACACGCTGCAGCCCGAAGTCATCCGCTACTACTACGTGGAACCCTCGAAGATCCTCGAGAACCTGCGCCAGGGCAGCTACGCGATCTCCGCCAGGAAAAAGACCATCGACAATGCAGACTACTTCGAGGAAGTGGTGGTCCGCACCCGCTGCACAGGCACCCAGAAACTGTGCTTCGACAAGGAGGGCGATGCACTGGTCAGCCGGATGCGCGAGTCCCTGTGGAGCCACTCGCTCAGGTTCGACCTGCGCGAGTCGCGCAGCGACCGCGGCTACATCAACAGCGGCTCTTTCACGGTCGAACCCGACGTCCCCGTGTCGATCTCGCTCACCGGCGTGCCCGAACTCGGCCATGTCGTGATCGTCATCCGCAATATTGAGAAGCTCGGCGAGATTTCCTACACCTACGAGATCGACGAAGTCGACATCCCGTTGGTCGAGGAACTCGCCGGACTGCTGATCGGCAAGCCCAATCGGTTGCGCACGATGGGCAAGCACCAGCAGGCCCTGCGCGCGACGGCGTCCATCCCGCCGCCCCGGCAAGAGCCCGATCCGCAACCCCCGGTGCCGGCAGCCCCAACGGTCGAAGAGGCCCCAAGATCCTTGTTCGGCAGCCTGAAGTCCCTGCTCAGTCGCAAGACGGACTGATCTCCCGGCGCTACTCGCCCCATCCGGGCCGTCCCGCGCGGCGGCGCCGAACCCGAGGCTGCAGAGGCGATGCTCCTGACTCCGCTGTTTCACCTGATGGCCGAGAAACAGGCATCCGACCTGTTCTTCACGGCGGATGCACCGATCTGCATCAAGATCAACGGCGCAGTGATGCCGATCAACGCCCAGGCGCTCGATGCCGAGGCCGTGCGCAAGATCGCGTGGGATGTCATGACCGAGGCGCAGGTCGCGATCTTCGAGCGGCAACTCGAGCTCGATTTCTCCTGCACCGTGCGTGATGTGGGCACGTTCCGGATCAACGTGTTCCAGCAGCGTGGCGCCGTCGCCATGGTCATCCGGCACGTGAAGAATCGAATCCCCTCGATCGCCGGACTGCGGCTGCCGCCCTCGCTTGGCGACCTGGTGCTCGAGAAGCGCGGGCTGGTCCTGATCGTGGGCGCGACCGGATCAGGAAAATCCAGCACGCTGGCTGCAATGATCGACCACCGCAACCAGTCGCGCAGTGGCCACATCCTCACCATCGAAGACCCGATCGAATACAACTTCCGCCACAAGCAGAGCATCATCAACCAGCGCGAGATCGGGATAGACACCCACTCCTACGGCCATGCGCTGATCAGCGCGATGCGCGAGGCGCCAGACGTGCTCGCCATCGGCGAGATCCGTGACCGCGAGACACTGCAGCACGCGATCATCTATGCGCAGACCGGCCATCTGTGCATCTCGACGCTGCACGCGAACAACAGCTACCACGCGCTCAACCGGATGGTCTCCTTGTTCCCGCACGAGGCTCGGGCATCGCTGCTGATGGACCTATCGATGACGCTTCGCGCGGTGGTCTCGCAACGGCTGCTCAGGGCCAGGGACGGCTCTCTGGTGCCGGCGGTCGAGCTGCTGCTCAACACGCTGTCGATCCAGGAACTGATCCGCAAAGGCGAGTTCGACCAGATCCGCGACATGATGGAACAGAGCATGTCGCCCGGTTCACAGACCTTCGAGCGCTCGCTGTTCACGCTGTTCTCTTCAGGCCTGGTGTCGCAGGACGAGGCCCTGGCCAACGCGGATTCGCCGACGAACTTCGCCTGGCTGATCAACAATGCACGAGAGCAACCGGGCTCGCCGGGCCCGGATACCGTGCGGCTCGACCCTGACCCTGACCCTGACCCTGGCGCCGGAGCGCGCCCGCCCGCCGGGCCATCCAGGGTCCCGGTGCGTACCGAAGGCACCGACCTGGGCAGCTTCAAGTTCATCGAAGTGGATACCGAATGAATACCGAAACCGCCATCGATCCCGCCCTCGATCCCGCCCTCGAGCTTTCCCGCGACCTGATCGCGCGCGCCTCGGTCACGCCGGAGGATGCCGGTTGCCAGTCGCTGCTGGCCGGCCGCCTGGCGGCCGCCGGCTTCTCGGTCGAATCGCTCTCCTGGGGCGCGGTCACCAACCTGTGGGCCAGGCGCGGCAACGCCGGTCCGCTGTTCTGCTTCGCCGGACATACGGATGTCGTCCCCACCGGCCCGCTGGAAGCCTGGAGCACACCACCCTTCCAGCCGACCCTGGTGGACGGCGAGCTGGTCGGCCGTGGTGCCTGCGACATGAAGTGCGCGATCGCCGCGATGGTCGTCGCCTGCGAGCGGTTCCTCGACCGCCACCCCGATCCCGCCGGTTCGATCGCATTCCTGCTCACTTCCGACGAGGAAGGCCCTGCCGTGGATGGCTCGGTACGCGTCGTCGAGCACCTGCGCGCCACCGGAGAACGACTCGATTTCTGCGTGATCGGCGAGCCGACCTCGGTCGATGCCGTAGGCGACATGCTGAAGAACGGCCGCCGTGGTTCGTTGTCCGGCAAACTGGTGGTCAAGGGTCGGCAGGGCCACATCGCCTATCCCCACCTGGCCGCCAACCCGGTGCACCTGCTGGCACCGGCCCTGGCCGAACTCACCAGCACGCGCTGGGACGATGGCAACGAAGACTTCCAGCCGACCGCCTGGCAGGTATCGAACATCCATGCCGGCACCGGTGCCGGCAACATCATTCCGGCGACGGCCGAGGTCCAGTTCAACTTCCGCTTCGCCCCGACCAGCACCGCAGCCTCGCTGCGCGACCGCCTCGAATCGATCCTGCGCCGCCATGGCCTGCAGTACGACCTGCAGTGGACCCTTGGCGGCGAGCCCTTCCACACCGGGCGCGGGCGCCTGGTCGACGCAGCGGTGGAGTCGATCCGCGCCGCGACCGGGATCACGCCGGAGGTATCCACCACCGGGGGTACCTCGGACGGACGATTCATCAAGGACATCTGCGGCGAACTGATCGAGTTCGGCGCGCGCAATGCCACCGCGCACGCGGTCGACGAGCGCGTTTCGATCGGGACCCCGGCGCTGCTGGCACGCATCTATGAAGGCATGCTCGAAAGGTTGCTCGCACGATGACCAGCACCAGAGAACAGGACAGCCCTGCGGCAGGCGCCGCAGCGACCACGACAGTGACAGCGACGACAGTGACAGCGACGACAGCGACCGCGACGCTGCCGGCGCCCGCCGCCGACGCCCACCTGATCCGCGACCACGCCGCGCTGCGTGCGCTGTACGGCGAGCCGGTCGGCTCGTCGATCGCGAAGGAACTGTCGTACATCCATCCCTTCTACCGGCAGTTCATCGAGGCGGCTCCGTTCGTGTCGATCGCCACCTGCGGTCCCGATGGCCTGGACAATTCACCTCGAGGCGATGCGCCGGGTTTCGTCCGTGTCGTCGACGAACACACCCTGCTGCTGCCTGACCGCAGAGGAAACAACCGGACCGACAGCCTGTCCAACCTGATCTCCGACCCTCGGATCGGCCTGCTGTTCCTGATCCCGGGCATCGGCGAATCGATGCGGGTGAATGGCACGGCAGTGATCTCGGTCGATCCGGTCCTGCTCGCATCGTTCGAAGTCGACGGCAAGCTGCCACGCTCGGTGCTGGCCGTGTCGGTCGCGTCCGTCTACTTCCAGTGCTCCAAGGCGCTGGTGCGATCCAGGCTCTGGGACCCGGCCTCCCGCATCGAACGCACCGCGCTGCCCAGCACCGGGACCATGATCGGGGCGATCAGCGGTGGCGCGATCGACGGCGCAGCCTACGACCGCGAGCTGCCCGCTCGCGTCCAGGCGCAGCTCTATTGAAGCCGTCGCGCAACGGGGGCCCGCATCATGGGTAAGACGCCTGCAACGCACGATCCGTTCGTCGACGCTGTCCGGCAGTTGTCGACGCTGCGCGACTTCATCCGGTTTGCCGTCACCCGGTTCGAGAAGGCCGGCGTGTTCTTCGGCCACGGAACGTTGACGGCATGGGACGAGGCGGTGTATCTCTGCCAGCACGCGCTGGGGCTGCCGCTCGACCTGCTCGATCCGTTCCTGGATGCCCGCCTGCTCGACGATGAGCGCCAGGCCATCGTCGACCTGCTGCGCCGGCGCGTCGAGGAACGGGTGCCGGCAGCCTACCTGACCGGCGAAGCCTGGCTGGGCGATCTGCGCTTCCGTGTCGATCAGCGGGTGATCGTGCCACGCTCCTACATCGCCGAGATCCTGCGCGAAGACCTTGCGCCGCTGGGCATCGAGCAGGACCGGGTGCGCCGGGTTCTCGACCTGTGCACGGGCTCCGGGTGCCTGGCGATCGTCGCCGCACTGCGCTTTGCAGACGCACGGGTGGATGCCGTCGAGCTCAGCCCGGATGCGCTTGCCGTGGCGCGGGCGAATGTCGAAGACTATGGTCTGGCGAAGCGGCTGTCGCTGCTCGAGGGCGACCTGTACCAGCCCCTGGCCGATCGGCACTACGACCTGATCCTCACCAATCCGCCCTATGTCGACGCACCGTCGATGGCCGCCCTGCCCGCCGAATACCGGCATGAGCCGGTCGGCGCGCTGGCCGGTGGCGCGGATGGCCTGCACCTGGTGCGCACCATCCTGGCGGGTGCCGCCCGCCATCTGGCACCTGGCGGCTGGCTGATGATGGAAGTCGGCAACAGCAGGGACGCCCTCGAGGCTGCGTTCCCGCGGCTTCCGTTCATCTGGATCGAGACGACCGCTGCGGTGTCTTCGGTCTGCCTGCTGGCGCGCGAGGACCTCGTCCGGCCGGCGCTGCAGGCCGGCCGGAAGCGCCCGCGCGCGGCCTAGCCGGCGCAGGCTTGCGCTTTCGGCTGGGCCGGCCTTCGGGCACCCCCAGCAGCGACAGGCCATCGCCGTCGCTGCGCGCGCCCGACCGTGGCTTCATGCGTGACGCGTCGCCGGCCCCGGCAGGCGCGATGGAGCGCCCCCTGCCGGGCACCGGGGCCGACGCACTGTCGAGATCGCGCTCGATGCGTGCCTGGATGGCACCCACTTCTTCGTCGGTGAGCGACAGGAACTGGCCTCGCTTGAGCTTCGAGGGCAGTTCGATCGGGCCGAAACGTACCCGCATCAGGCGGCTCACGGTCAACCGGCAGGCCTCGAACAGGCGGCGTACCAGCCGGTTTCGCCCTTCCGTCACCACCACGCGATACCAGCGGTTCGCGCCGTCGCCGCCGCCGTCATGGATGGACTCGAAGCGCGCCGGCCCGTCCGCGAGTTCGATCCCGCCGACAAGCTGCCCGAGCTGCTCGGGCGCCAGAGCGCCCAGTACACGCACCGCGTACTCGCGTTCGTTGCCGAAGCGGGGATGCATCAGCGCATTGGCGAAGTCGCCGGAGTCGGTGAAGATCAGCAGCCCGCTGGTATTGAAGTCGAGGCGCCCGACCGAGAGCCACTTGCCGTTGCGCAACCGGGGCAGTGCATCGAACACCGAGCTGCGTCCGGCCGGATCGTCATGCGACACGATCTCGCCCTCGGGCTTGTGGTAGAGCAGGACCTTCGGGCGCTCGCCTGCGCGGGCGCGGATGCGTCGGCCGTCGATTGCGATCACGTCGCCCGGATGCGTGCCATCGCCGGTCATCACGCGCGTGCCGATGGTGGCGGCGCGACCGTTCACCGTGACCGCACCGCGCCCGATCAAGGTTTCCATCGCCCGCCGCGATCCGATACCGGCATCGGCGAGAACCTTCTGCAACTTATGGCTGGGGCCTGTCGGCGCCAAGGCCGGCCGATCGAAATCCGGTGGCATGAACGCCGGGGACGCGCTGCCATCCGATCGACCGACCCTGCCGGTTTCGGCGGGACGATCCCGGTGCTGCGGCGGACGGAAAGGCGTGCGGGCCTTGGCGGCACGCGCCGGACGCGGCTTGGCGGGACGCGGCTTGCCGGGACCTGGCCGCCGCGCCTGGTGCACGCCCTCCCGCGGGTCGCCACCGGCCGCGCCGTGCGGATTTGCCTGCGGGTCGGCCCGGCCCGGCATGCCGGCCGGGCGGGGACGACGTCCGCCACCCGGCCCGGTGGTCGGCGCCGCCCGAAACCCGGGCCGGGCTGCCTGTCCGGGCATGCGGGACGGTCCGCCGCGGCTTCCGGGTTTCTTCGGGCCACCGCTGCGCGGCCCGGGCCGAGGCCCGCTGGCACCGCGGGTGTTGCGTGATCTAGACCCTTTTGCGCTCATGTATCGCCTGTGCCAGTGTGCCGCTGTCGACATGCTCGAGTTCGCCGCCGACCGGGATGCCGCGCGCGATGCGCGTGCAGGCCAGGCCACGCGCGCCGAGCAGCTCGCCGAGGTAGTGGGCTGTAGCCTCCCCCTCGACCGTGTAGTTCATCGCAAGTATGACTTCATCGACCTTGCCGTCGAGCGCACGGGCCGCCAGCCGGTCGAGATCGAGTTCCGCCGGACCCATGCCGTCGAGCGGCGACAGGCGGCCCATCAGCACGAAATAGCGACCGGAGAAGCAGCGCGCCTGCTCGACCATCAGCACGTCTGCCGGCATCTCGACGATGCACAGCTTGGTCTCGTCCCTGCGCGGCGACGCACACAGCGCGCACAGTGGCGTGTCGCTGAAGTCGTTGCACGACTCGCAGTGGTGCACATTCGACAGCGCGCCTTCAAGCGCACCGGCCAGGCGAGACGCGCCCTCGCGGTCATGCTGCAGCAGGTGATAGGCCATCCGCTGGGCGCTCCTCGGCCCGACGCCGGGCAGGCAGCGCAACGCTTCCATCAGCGCAGCCAGTGCACTCGGCGGGTTCGACATGCGGTCGGCTGCGCAGTCCCGGGCCGGCTCAGAACGGAAGCTTCATGCCGGGCGGCAACCCCATCCCGGCGCTCATCGCGCCCATCTTCTCCTGCACCGTCGAATCGACCTTGCGCACCGCGTCGTTCACCGCCGCAGCCAGAAGGTCCTCGAGCAGCTCGCGGTCGTCGCCGACCAGGCTCGGGTCGATCGACACGCGCTTCACGTCGTGACGGCAGGTCATGGTGACCTTGACCAGCCCGGCACCAGCCTGCCCCTCGACCTCGAGGGTGGCCAGCTGTTCCTGCATCCTGCGCATGTTCTCCTGCATCTGCTGCGCCTGCTTCATCAAGTTGCCGATGGCACCTTTCATCTGGGGTCTCGTCCGGTGGTGGCTGTAGTGTCAGGGGGTGGAGGTTGTACGGCGGTGTCCGGCATCGTCGGGACGATCGCTGCCTCGTCCAGGCGGGCATCGAACTGATCGATCAGCGTGCGCACGAACGGATCGGCTTCGATGGCGGCTACCGCCTCGAGCTGGCGCCGGTGCTGCGCCTGCCGGTCAATCTGCACCGGCGTTGCAGTCTCGGGTGCGCCGAGCCGGACACGCAGCAGCACCTCGTTGCCCAACTCGCGCGCGAGATGCTGCTGGAGCTTATCCTGATACGCCTTTTCGAGCAGGTGCCGATGTTCCTGCGGCAGCACGAGTTCGATCCGCTCGATACCGTCGTCCGTGTCGTGGGCTGCCAGTGCGCAGTGCTGGGCCAGCATCCGGGCCATGCCGGAGACCCGCGCCGACGCGATGAACTCAGCCCACTCGTCCCGGCTCAGCTTTTTTTTTTCGACCGCAGCCCGGGCGGCGGCGAGCGCAGCGGCGGCCGGGCCGGGTGCTCTCGGCGTCGCGGCCGGCGGCGCCGGCCGCGCGCGCGGTGCAGCCTCAGGCGTCGACGGTGACGCCGGCCCTGCAGCCATGCGCCCCGTTGCCGCAGCGGGGCGGTCCACGCGTGGTGTGTCGCCGCCCCGAGCAGCGCCAGCCGACGCACCGGCAGCCTCGTCGGTTTCATGACCGCGCTCGGGCGCGAATGCCAGCATGCGCAGCAGCGACATCGAGAAGCCCGCCTGTTCGTCGGGCGCCAGTCCGATCTCGTCCACGCCCTGCACGGCAATCTGGTAGCAGAGCTGCACGTCCTGCGCACTGAAACGCGAAGCAAGCTCGCGCCACAGGCTGGCGTCCGGATCGTCGTCGCGCAGCGCCTCGGGCACCACCTGGATCACGGCCACGCGGTGCAGTACAGCCGCCAGCTCGCGCAACGCCGACTCGAAGGCGATGCCGCGCTCGGCCAGGGCCTCGATGCCGGCGACAAGGACCGGGCCGTTGCCATCGGCCACCGCGCCGAGCAGCTCGAACAGATAGCGCTGGTCGATGACGCCGAGCATCTCGCGCGTGGCAGCCTCGTCGACCCTGCCGCTGCCGTGTGCGATCGCCTGGTCGGTCAGTGACAATGCGTCGCGCAGGCTGCCCTGGGCCGCACGGGCGATCAGGTGCAGCGCATCCGCCTCGAAGGCGATCGATTCCTCGCCCAGCACGAACGCGAGCCGGGATGTGATCAGCGGCGGCGCTATATTCTTCAGGTTGAACTGCAGGCAGCGCGAAAGCACGGTCACCGGGATCTTCTGCGGATCGGTGGTCGCCAGGATGAACTTCACATGCTCAGGCGGCTCCTCGAGCGTCTTGAGCATCGCATTGAAGGCCGATTTCGAGAGCATGTGCACTTCATCGATGATGTACACCTTGTAGCGCCCCGTGGTCGGCGCATACATCGCGTTCTCGAGCAGCTCGCGCATGTTGTCGACCTGCGTGTTCGACGCGGCGTCGAGCTCGATCAGGTCGGCGAAGCGGCCGGCATCGATCTGCAGGCAGGCGCCGCAGGTACCGCAGGGCGTGCTCGACACGCCGCGTTCGCAGTTCAGTGCCTTGGCGAGGATGCGCGCGAGCGTGGTCTTGCCGGTGCCGCGCGTGCCGGTGAACAGCCATGCATGATGCAGGCGCCCGCGATCGAGGGCATTGGCGAGCGCACGCACCACGTGCTCCTGGCCGGTGAGCTCCGCAAACCCCTTCGGACGCCACTTTCGCGCCAGTGCCTGCGTCGAACCTTTCATCGTGGCTGGCCATCCATGGCCGGGGATCGTCTGCCCGGGACAGGCCCGCACAGGCCGCATGCGCGCGCAAGACTCGCGCATGCGAGGTAGGGGTGGCGAGCCTGACCCCCGGCACTTGCAGTGAGCGGCTGTGGCTGCTTCCTTCCGGACCTGACCAGATTCACCACGCTGCAATGCGGGGAGGCCCGCCTTCGAGCGTTAATTGTAGCGCTTTACAGCCCGGGCGAATAATGATTCCATCTTTCCCACAACAATACCCTGTCGCCCGCGATCAGGGAATGCCGGTGTCGGGCAGGCCCGCCACAGCGCCGTTTCCGGCGAACACCCAGGAGGAAAGTCATGTCGACGATCGAATCCGTCCTCAACGAAACGCGGCTGTTCCCGCCGCCTGCGGCGTTCGCCCGGGACGCGACCATCTCGGGAATGGATGCCTACCGCGCACTGTGCGCGGAAGCGGAGCGCGACTACGAGGGATTCTGGGCGCGGCTTGCGCGCGAACATATCGGCTGGAAGACGCCGTTCACCCGCGTGCTGGACGAGTCGAACGCGCCGTTCTACAGGTGGTTCGACGACGGCACGCTCAATGCGTCCTGGAACTGCCTCGACCGCCATCTCGAATCCATACCCGAGAAGACGGCCATCGTGTTCGAGGCTGACGACGGAACGGTCACCCGGGTCACCTA
>JBILGF010000474.1:0-2788 GCA_044351195.1 Burkholderiales bacterium | reverse complement strand
CACCCAGCCAGGCATCGTCGGCGGCCGGCAAGGCGAGCGCCAGGGTTGCCCAGCGCGGCTGTGCGCCCATGGCCGCCATGTCGGACAGGTTCACTGCCAGCGCCTTGTGGCCGAGGCGACCCGGGTCCGTACCCTCGAGGAAGTGGGTGCCTGCGACCAGCAGGTCGGTCGACACCGCGAGTTGCATCCCGGGCTGGACGCGCAGCAGCGCCGCGTCGTCACCGACGCCCAGATCCGCCGAGGGGGAAGGCCAGGTGAAGTGCCGTGCGATCAGGGAAAACTCGCCACCCGCCAGCGGGCCGACAGGCATGCTCAGGCCGCGCTGCCGCCGCCCGGCGAGCCTGTCCCGTGCCCACCATCGGCGGACGCCGGCCGCGGCTGCCCGGAGGGCTCGGACGCCGCCGGCTGCCCCGCCGGCTGCAGGTAGCGTCCCATCGCATAGTCGACCACCCCGGTGGCCAGCATCAGCCCGCCGACCACCAGCGCGGTGAAGCCACCCGTGCTGAACAGGCCCGCGCCGATCAGCCACATGCCGATCGACACGAACGCCACGGCCGCCACATAGAAAAGATAAATCCTGAACTTGATCGATAACATCATCCGCTCCAGCGTTCTTGATGCGGTATCACGGTACCGGCCGACTCGCCTGCTGTGCCCGCTCGTCACCGCGCACGGCTGCGGCGAGCTTGTCGACCACGCCATTCACGTACTTGTGGCCGTCGGTGCCGCCGAACAGCTTGGCAAGTTCGACCGCCTCGTTGATCACCACCCGGAAGGGCGCGCCGAACTCGGCATCGGGTGCCGTACGCAGTTCGAACCCTGCCAGCAGGAGGATCGCACGTTCGACCGGGCTCAATGCATTGACCGGCCGGTCGAGGAAAGGTTGCATCCAGGCCGACAATTCGTCCGCATCGAGCACCACCCCGGATACCAGGCGCTCGACAAAGGCGGCATCTGCGCCTTCGTAGTCGTCCGATTCACGCAGATGCCGGATGATGTCCCACGGATCTCCCCCGGCCACCAGCCACTGGTAGACCCCTTGCACGGCGAACGTGCGCGCCCGGTGCCGGGCGATCCGGGCCTTTCCGGGGCCGGCGCTGCCGGGCCGGCGCTCAGCGCGCGGCATCGTCGATGCTTCTGAGCAGGTTGGCCATCTCGACCGCCGCGCTCGCGCAGTCGCGGCCCTTCTCGGCCGCGCGAACCTCAGCCTGCTCGTCGGTGTTGGTGGTGAGGATGCCGTTGGCGACCGGTATCCCGGTCTCGAGCGATACGCTGGACGCTCCGGCACAGGCCTCGTTCGACACCACCTCGAAGTGATAGGTCTCGCCCCGGATCACCGCACCCAGCGCGATCAGCGCGTCGAAACGCCCGGTCTGCGCGAGCTTCTGCAGCACCAGCGGAATCTCGAGTGCGCCCGGCACCGTGCAATGGGTGATGCACTCGGGACGCACGCCGAGCCGGCCGAGTTCGTGCTGGCAGGCCGTGAGTTCCGCAGCGCCGATCGATTCGTTGAACCGCCCCTGCACGATACCGATGCGCAGCGCGGCACCGTCGAGGTCGGGGGCGAAATGGGTGCGGGCAAGTACGGGCTTGATGGTCATCGGAAACGTCCTTGGGAGCGGCAGCGGCGGCAGTGTCTGCCGGACAGTGGCGCGGGCATCGCGCGACCGTGTCGGTCAGCGCGTGGGCAGGTTGGGGTGGCCCGGGAGGTCGGCGAGCGGCACCGGGCCGTCGGGCAGCAGGTAGCCGGTCACCTCGAGGTCGAAGCCGGTCATGCTCGGCATCCGGCGTGGCTGGGCGAGTATCCGCATGCGGGTGATCCCCAGCTGCCGGATGATCTGTGCACCGATGCCGTAGTCGCGCAGGTCCATGCGGCCACGCCGGGGCGCGGGACCGGCGCGCGTCGCGCGCTCGAGCAACTGGTCGGGCGTCTCGGGACGATGCAGCAGGACGATCGCGCCGCAGCCCGCCTTGACCACCGCCTGCATCGCCGCATGTACGTTCCAGGAGTGGGTGGCGCTGCCGGCGTCGAGCAGGTCGATGAGGGAGATCGGCTCGTGCACCCGCACCAGCACCTCGTCGCCGGCCTGCGGCGTGCCATGGACCAGCGCCAGGTGGGTGGCGGTCGCCAGCCGGTCGCGGAAGGTGATCAGCCGGAACACGCCGTACGGCGTCTCGATATCCCGTTCGCCGGCCCGCTCGATCAGCGACTCGGTGCGGCTGCGGTACTGGATGAGGTCGGCGATGGTGCCGACCTTCAGCCCGTGCGCTTCGGCGAAGACCAGCAGGTCTGGCAGCCGTGCCATCGTGCCGTCATCCTTGAGGATTTCGCAGATCACCGACGCAGGCAGCACACCTGCCAGCTGCGCGAGATCGCATCCGGCCTCGGTATGGCCGGCGCGCACCAGTACGCCCCCGGGCTGCGCACGCAGCGGGAACACATGGCCCGGCTGCACCAGGTCGGCGGGCGCAGCGCCGGCGCGCACCGCGGTGCGCACGGTGTGCGCGCGATCGTGGGCGGAGATGCCGGTGGTGACCCCTTCGGCGGCCTCGATCGACATCGTGAAGTTGGTGCCCATCGGCGAGCGGTTGTCGCGCACCATCGGCGGCAGGTCGAGTTGCCGGCAGCGCTCTTCGGTCAGTGTCAGGCAGATCAGGCCGCGACCATGCTTGGCCATGAAGTTGATCGCCTCGGGGGTGACGAACTCGGCGGCCATCACGAGGTCGCCTTCGTTCTCACGGTCTTCCTCGTCCACGAGCACCACCATGCGGCCGGCACGGATCTCGT
>JBILGF010000227.1:0-5618 GCA_044351195.1 Burkholderiales bacterium | reverse complement strand
GGGTGGTCCGGACAGGTCAACTTGCGATTATCGCCCGGATCGCCGGGCCGGGCACGCCGCGCGCGTCCGACCGCCCCCGGCTGCATGCGCCAGAGCGCCGGCTACCGGGGCGCACGCGCCGGGGATCAGCCGCGCAGACGCTCGACGTAGCGCGCCAGCATGTCGATCTCGAGGTTGACCCGGTCGCCCACGCCGCAGGTGCCCAGGCTGGTCATCTGCAGCGTGTGCGGGATGATGTTCATGGCGAACTCGGTGGTGCGTTCGGCGGCCGTGCCAGGCCCGTCGGCCACCGCGTTGACCGTGAGGCTGATGCCGTTGACCGTGATCGAGCCCTTCTCGGCGATGTAGCGACCGAGCCCGGGTGGCGTCTCGACCACCAGCTTCCAGCTCTCGCCCGCCTGGCTGAACTCCCGCAGCGTGCCCACGCCGTCGACATGCCCGCTGACCAGGTGCCCGCCCAGGCGGTCCGACAGCCGGAGCGCCTTCTCGAGATTCACCCTGCGGCCGAGGTCGAACCCGGCGGTGCGTGCGATCGATTCGAGCGAGACGTCGAAGGCCGCCCGTGCCGCCCCGCGTTCGACCACCGTCAGGCAGCAGCCGTCCACCGCGATGCTGTCGCCGAGTGCGACGTCCTCCAGGCCCAGGCCGGCGGTGTCGATCGAGATGCGCCGGCCGCCAGCCAGTGGCGTGCTTTCGACGATGGTGCCGATGGCGGCGATGATCCCGGTGAACATGAACGACCTGCCTTTCTGTGCGCCGGCTGCCTGGCCCGGCTATCTGCGCTGGAACGGCCCGGGTGCCCGCTCGACCCGCGCGCGCAGTCGCAAGTCATCGCCGACCCGGGCGATATCGGTGAATCGTAACGTGGCCCGCTGCTCGAGCTCATCCATCTCGGACAAGTCGAACATGCCAAGTGCATGCCCGCCCAGCACGCTCGGCGCAAGATAGACGAGCAGCTCGTCGATACAGCCCTCGCGCAGCAGCGAACCGTTCAGGCGGGTTCCGGTCTCGACCAGCACTTCATTGATGCCGCGCTGCGCGAGTTCCCGGAGCATACCCGGCAGGTCGACCTTGCCTGCCGCGTTCGGCACCAGCACCACCTCTGCTCCGCGTGCCTCCAGCGCCGCGCGGGCCTGTCGGTCGTCGACCGCGGCAAACACCAGGGCACGACCGGAAGCCAGGAGCTTCGCATCCGGCGCCAGCCGCAGACGGGAGTCGATCACTACCGGCAGCGGCTGGCGCGGCGTCTCGATCGCACGCACCGTCAACCGCGGATCGTCCTCGCGCACGGTACCGATGCCGGTCATCACCGCGCAGGAACGCGCTCGCCAGAGATGGGCGTCAGCCCGTGCAGGCTCGCCGGTGATCCACTGGCTGACCCGGTTCGACAATGCGGTGCGTCCGTCGAGGCTGGCGGCGATCTTCAGGCGCATCCAGGGAAGGCCGCGGGTCATGCGCGAGACGAATCCGACGTTCAGGTCCAGCGCTTCGGCTGCGCACACGCCGACGGCCACCTCGATGCCGGCCGCGCGCAGACGGGCAAAGCCGCTGCCGGCGACCTTCGGGTTGGGATCTTCCATCGCCACCACCACCCGCGCCACGCCCGCCTCGACCAGTGCGTCGGCGCACGGCGGCGTTCGCCCGAAATGACTGCACGGCTCAAGTGTCACGTATGCAGTGGCGCCTGCGGTGTCGTTGCCTGCAGCGGCCGCTGCGGCCAGCGCGGCGGCTTCGGCATGCGGGCCGCCGGCGACGGCATGGAAGCCTTCGCCCAGTACCCGGCCGGCGCGCACCAGCACGCAGCCCACGCGCGGGTTGGGCGTCGTGGTGAACAGACCCCGCTCGGCGAGGGCCAGCGCGCGCGCCATCCAGGTCTCGTCCGTGGACGGTCCGGTTGCAGCGGTCGGAGGCGCTTCCACCCGGCTCAGCCCGGCCTGCGCTTGCGCGGCGGCAGACGCTGCACTTCCTTGATCGCGTCGCGGAAGTCGTCCACGTCCTGGAAGTCGCGGTACACCGACGCAAAACGGATGTAGCCCACCTTGTCGAGCTTTCTCAGTTCCTGCATGACCAGTTCGCCCACCTTGCGCGAATCGATCTCGCGCTCCGACATCGACAGCAGCTTCTGGCCGATGCGGTCGACGGCGGCATCGACGTACTCGACCGGCACCGGCCGCTTGTGCAGCGCGCGCTCGAAGCCCAGGCGCAGCTTGTCTTCGTCGTACTCTTCGCGGATGCCGCTGCCCTTGATGACATGCGGCATCCGCAGTTCGAACGTCTCGAACGTGGTGAACCGCTTGTCGCAGGACAGGCAGGCGCGGCGGCGGCGGATGGCCTTTCCGTCGTCGCTTTCGCGCGAGTCGACGACCCTGGTATCACTGCCTTTCGGGCACGGGCACTTCATGCGGCCACCGGACCACCTGCGAGGCGCGTGGATGCATCCGTGCGCCTATGCACCGTAAACGGGGAACCGCGCGCAGAGCGCCTTGACTTCGTTGCGTACCCTCTCGGCAACCGCTGCATCGGCCGGCGCATCGAGCGTGTCGGCGATCAGGTGCGCGACCCGCGTCACCTCTGCAGCCCCGAAGCCGCGCGTGGTCATCGCGGGCGAACCGAGGCGGATGCCACTGGTGACGAACGGCTTCTCAGGGTCGTTAGGAATCGCGTTCTTGTTCACCGTCATGTGCACGCTGCCGAGCAGCGCCTCGGCCACCTTGCCGGTGACCTTCTTCGGCTGCAGGTCGACCAGGAACAGGTGGCAGTCGGTGCGGCCGGACACGATGCGCAGGCCGCGTGACTGCAGCACGCTGGACATCGTGCGTGCGTTCTCGAGCACCTGCTGCTGATAGGTGCGGAAGGACGGCTCCATCGCCTCCTTGAAGGCGACCGCCTTGGCTGCGATCACGTGCATCAGCGGACCACCCTGGACCCCCGGGAACATCGCTGAATTGATGGCCTTCGCATGGGCTTCGGTGCGCGACAGGATGAAGCCACCGCGTGGCCCGCGCAGGGTCTTGTGCGTGGTGCTGGTGGTGAAATCGGCGTACGGGACGGGCGTCGGGTAGACCCCGGCGGCCACCAGCCCGGAGTAGTGCGCCATGTCGACCAGGAACAATGCACCAACCTCGTCGGCGATCGCGCGAAAACGCTTGAAGTCGATCTGCAGCGCATAGGCCGAGGCCCCGGCCACGATCATCTTCGGCCGATGCTCGCGCGCCAGCGCCGCGACCTGGTCGTAGTCGATCTCCTCGGTCTTCGGATCGAGGCCATAGGCGACCGACTTGTACAGCTTGCCGCTGAAGTTGACCGTCGCGCCATGGGTCAGGTGGCCACCGTGGGCGAGCGACATGCCGAGGATGGTGTCGCCGGCCGACAGCATGGCCAGGTAAACACCCATGTTGGCCTGCGCGCCGGAGTGCGGCTGCACGTTCGCGTAGGGCGCGTCGAACAGCTGCTTCACCCGCTCGATCGCCAGCGTCTCGGCGACGTCGACGAACTCGCAGCCGCCGTAGTAGCGCTTGCCGGGATAGCCTTCGGCATACTTGTTGGTGAGCACCGAGCCCTGGGCGGCCATTACCCTCGGGCTCGCATAGTTTTCGGAGGCGATCAGCTCGATGTGGTCTTCCTGGCGCTGGCGCTCATGCTCCATGGCGGCCCACAGTTCGGGGTCGAAACCTTCGATTCGGTCTTTCTCGCTGAACATTCGGCGGCTCCACGACACTGCAAAGTCTTGATTTTAGCAACTTTCGCGGCCCTGACCGGCGAGGTCGACACGATCGAGCGCACAGGCGGGGCTGGCACCGCTGGAACGCCCGGCCTTGGCGCGGCGCAGCGCAGCATGGTACTCATAGCGCGGGTCGAGTCCTGGAGGGGTGGATTTGAAGACGCTGCTGGCAGCCTCGCGTGCGATCGATGGGGTGAACGAACGCATCGGCCGGATGGCGTGCTGGCTGACGCTGATCGTCGTGTTCGTGGCCACCGCCAACGCGATCCTGCGCTACGGGTTCCGGTTCGGCACCAATGCCCTGCTCGAGATGCAGTGGTACATGTTCGCACTGATCTTCCTGTTCGGCGCCTCGTTCACGCTGGCGCGCGGCGGTCACGTCCGGGTCGACGTGCTGTACAGCCGTCAGACGCCCAGGCGCCAGGCCTGGATCGACATCCTGGGCGGGCTGTTCTTCTTCCTGCCGACGACCCTCGCCCTCACCGTCCTGTCACTGCCGATGGTGGCCGCGTCGATCTCGGTGTGGGAGACATCGCCCGATGTCGGCGGGCTCGCGCGCTGGCCGATCAAACTGGCGATCCCGCTGGCGTTCGCCCTGCTCACGCTGCAGGGCGTATCCGAGATCATCAAGCGCGTGGCATTCCTGCGCGGACTGGCGCCGGCACCGGTGCAGCGGCGGGAATTGCAGTGACGCGGGCCGATGCCGGACGATGCGTGAAGGCGAACGACTGATGGCGGGACACTGATGGGCATCGAATTCCTCGCCCCGGCGATGTTCGCGACGATGATCGTGTTCCTGCTGGTCGGCTATCCGGTCGCATTCTCGCTGTCTGCAGTGGGCCTGCTGTTCGCGCTGGTCGGCATCCAGGCCGGTGCCTTCGGCCCGCAACTGATGCAGGCCCTGCCCGAGCGGGTACTGGGCATCATGTCCAACCAGACCCTGCTGGCGATCCCGTTCTTCACCTTCATGGGCGTGGTGCTCGAGCGCAGCGGCATCGCCGAAGAGATGCTCGAGACCATGGGCCAGGTGTTCGCCTCGGTCAAGGGCGGCGTCGCCTATGCGGTGATCTTCGTCGGCGCCCTGCTCGGCGGACCGGCGGGAGTAGTCGCTGCAACCGTGATCGCAATGGGCCTGATCTCGCTGCCGGTGATGATCCGCCACGGCTACTCGGCACGGCTGTCCACCGGCGTGATCGCCGCTTCGGGCACGCTTGCGCAGATCGTTCCACCATCGATCGTGCTGGTGGTGATGGCCGAGGTGCTCGGCATCTCGGTGGGCGACGTCTATGCCGGCGCGCTGGTGCCCAGCCTGGTGCTGACCGGTCTGTATGCGCTGTACATATTCCTGGTCTCTCTGGTGTATCCCGATGCGGTGCCTGCGGTGCCGGTGGCCGAACGCCAGCCGCGCGACCGTGCGCTGCTGCTGCGCGCGCTCAAGGCGCTGGTACCGGCGATCGTGCTGCTGTTCCTGGTGATCGGCACCATCTTCATGGGCGTGGCGACGCCGACCGAAGCGGCGGCGATGGGCGCGCTCGGCGCGCTCGCACTGGCCGCCGCCAATCGGCGGCTGGGCATTCGCGTGCTGCGCGAGGCGATGGAACAGACCACGATCCTCACCAGCTTCGCGATCTTCATCCTGATCGGTGCCACCCTGTTCACGCTGGTGTTCCGTGGCCTGGACGGAGACCTGTGGGTGGAACGCCTCCTCGGCGGACTGCCCGGCGGACAGATCGGATTCCTGGTGTTCGTGAACGTGCTGATCTTCCTGCTGTCGTTCTTCCTCGACTTCTTCGAGATTGCGTTCATCCTGCTGCCGCTGCTCGGTCCGGTAGCCGCCTCGCTGGGCATCGACCTGGTCTGGTTCGCCGTGCTGATCGCGGTGAACATGCAGACCTCG
>JBILGF010000468.1:0-2825 GCA_044351195.1 Burkholderiales bacterium | reverse complement strand
CTGGCACCGTGGTGCCGCAGCCACTGGGACAGCTCCCACGCGTCGATCCGGTCGAAGCCCTCCTCCATCACGCCGTCGGCGAGCATGCCGATCATCATCGTGCACAGCAGTTCCGCCTGGCCCAGCAGTTGCCCCATCGGCGACGTGGACATACCAGCATCGGCCAGTTTCCGTTGCAGCCACTTCTGTACCAGGCGCAGCCGATCGGCTAGCGCGCGAAAACGCGCGCTAGCCTCGGCGGTGGTCGCCCGCCGATCACGCGCTGCGAGCGCATCGTGGGCGCGCCGGGCCGCGACGAAGGCGCGCGTCACGCGCCAGGCGAGGAAGCCGAGCCCGATACGCGACAGCCAGACCGACAGCGAAGTGCGTTCGCCGCCGGTGGCGTGGTCGAAGAACCACTCGCCGACCGACTGGCCGGCCGGTTTGCCGGTATCGGTCACGCTCGCGTGGGTCTGCAGGTAGCGCAGCGACCACGGAATGATCTCGCAGAACAGCTCCCAGGGGCTGCGAATGTCCGGCCCCGTTGATGCGTAATCATCCGGGATGAAATCCCCGGGCTGTCCGGGATCCTGCGGCAGGTAGCCATTCCAGAAGATCGCGTCGCCCCGCAACTCGCTGCCGAGGCCGGCGAAGTGACGCGGCTTGAACGCCGTGTGCAGGGTCGCGATCGGGGCCGACGGCGGCCGTTCGAGTTCGGCGAAGGCCTTGCGCATCATCCAGAACGCGTTCTCGTAGAAGCCGCTCCACAGGTGCAGCCCGTGCTCCTCGATACGGTCGCCGCGCTCCTCGTTGCGTCCGGCCGCGCCCTTGCCGCCGAGCCGCGCGCCAGGCTGGTAGACAGTGATGTCGTAGCGCTCCTCCCAGCCGGGGCGATCGGTCAGCGCGAATACGGTGGCCATGGCCGCGCAGCCGCCGCCCAGTACCACGATACGTTCCTTGGCCATCCGCGTCTCCAGAGGTTTGCGGGGGTCAGCCGCTCACAGCCGCAGGCGCCAGGCTACGCCGAGCGTGGTCACCGACGGGCTGCGTGCGACGCCCGAAACCTGCACGGTGGTCGCCAGCGGCGTGCCGCTGTAGAAGCTGCGTGACAGGTCGATGCGGCCATCCTCGAACATCGCATGCTTGAGCGACAGGTCGATCGTCGAGCGAGCGCTCGCGCGCACGCTCGCCCCGGCGGTGAGCCACGTGCGCGCGCCGTCGGGAAAGGTGGTGTCGCGAAAACCGTCGGTGGTCGGCGTCTGCTCGCGCCGCACGCCCGCCCGCAGCGCGAGCGACTCGCTGCGCTGCCACTGCAGTCCCAGCGACACGGCGGAGGCGTCCCGGTAGCCGCTCGGGCGCACGAGGTCGGCACTGCCGTCAGCGAGCCGCACGCGAAGGTCTCCGAACCGCCCCCAGCGGTATGTATCCAGCTGCGCAAAAACCGTGAGGGAGGAACTGGCCGTCCAGGCCACGCCGAGGCCGGCCATCGCCGGCATCCGCAGCTCGGTCGTCGCGCCCACCGTACCGTTCGCGGCCGCCAGCGGTCCGGTGAGGCCCTGTACGGTATTGGTGCCACTGATCGCGATGTCCATCCCCGAGCGGTAATGCGCGCCTACCCTCAGGGCAGGCGTGGCCGCCCAGCTCGCGCCAAGATGAAGGCCGACACCCGAGCCGCTTCCGCGCAGGCGGGTGCGACCATCCGTGGACGGGGTCGGCACCGCGGCGAACGGATCCGGCAGCGCGGACTGGAGATCCGATTGCGCATGCTGCCAGTCGATGCCGCCACCGATCGACAGGCTGTCGGTCAGCCGGCGCGCCGCCGACACGGTCAGGTTCAGGGTCTCGAGCGATACGGCGGTGGAATCGTAGCGTCCGAACCACTCGGGGCTGAAGGTCGAGGACAGCCCGAATGCCGAGGTGAGGCCCGCCGCCAGGGCGGTTCGCCCGTCGGAGAGGCGGTGCACCACGAACAGGTTCGGCACCGGGGTCGGATCGGTGGGGTTGTCGAAGCCCGTGCCTGGGTAGGGCTGCGCGACAAGCCCGGTGCCCGGGCTGCTCGCGGTCGAACCGAGGTCGCGCAGCGAGGCCCGGGGCATCAGCACCTGCGTCCCCAGCGACCACCCGGTTCCGCTCGGGTAGGTGACGCCCGGCGACAGCAGTGCGGCCGGGTTGAAGTAGGCGGCGGCCGGGTCGGCCGGGTCGACCACCGTACCCGCGCCCGCGCGTCCGATGGCCAGCACGCTCTGCTGGTTGACGAACCATCCGGTTGCCCCGACGGCCCCGGGCAGCCCGAGCAGCAGCAGGGAAACGCACCTGAAGAACACCGTCATCTGGCAACCCCCACGATCCGTTTAGCGACTTGCCTATCCCAGGAATCGACCCGGCGTCAGCCCGCTGCGTACACCGGCGCCACACGAAGCCGGTTTCCTACGGCACCTTGACCGCTTGCGTCGCACAATAAGGCAATATAGTGCGTTGGATGTGTTGAATTTGTCACGGAAATTCCGACGAACGAGTCGCTGCCGCCCCTCACGGACAGGCTGCGCCGGAGGACCCTCGCGTCCCTCGTCTGCAGTCGCGCGCTGCCGGCCGCGCGCGCGTACCCGCCACGCTCCGAACCCTCTAACGGAAACCGGATCCAGCGGCCCGGTCCGCCGATGGACTCCCGGCGCGCGCCGCGGGCGGCGCTACTTCTCGCGCAGCGACTCGTGCAGCGTCCGGGTGATCGGCTTGGTGAGAAACTCCCAGATGGTCCGCTCCCCGGTCTTGATCTCGACGGTGCCGGTCATCCCGGGCTGGATCTCCAGCCGCTCGCCTGCCCGCGTCCGGAGGTCGTGGCGCTCGAT
>JBILGF010000466.1:0-2827 GCA_044351195.1 Burkholderiales bacterium | reverse complement strand
CCCGCTGATGCAGCCGAAGGTCGGCTACGACCCGGTGAAGGATCTGGTACCGATGGGCAGCATGGCGATGACCGCGTATGTGGTGGCGGTGAACCCGCGGGTACCCGCGAATCGCACGGCCGACCTGATCGCGATCGCAAGGGCGAAACCCGGATTCCTCGCCTATGCGTCCTCGGGCGCGGCCACCATCGGACATCTGGCCACCGAGATGCTGCTCAGCGCCACCGGCACCCGGATGCTGCATGTTCCGTACAAGGGTGCAGGACCATCGCTGACTGCGCTGATCAGCGGCGAAACCGACATGCTGGTCGTGGCCTTGCCCGCAGCCGAGCCGTTCGCGAAGGCGGGCAAGTTGCGCCTGATCGCCGCGGCCGGCGCGCGCCGTTCGGCCTTCGCCCCCGACCTGCCGACGTTGCTCGAGCAGGGCTTCAAGGTGCCGCCGGTGGACGGCCGCTACGGGCTGGTCGGGCCGGCCGGTGTGACACGCGAGGTGGTGCAGCGCGTGCATGCGACGATCGTCGCGGCGGTGAAGAGCGATGACCTGCGCAAGCGCATGCTGGCGCAGGGCTTCGAACCCTTGCTGGACGATCCGGAGCAGTATGGTGCGGCGATCCGCAGCGAGATCGAGGTGTTCTCGCGCATCGTGCGCACCGCCGGGATCAAGGTCGACGGCTGAGGTTCAGCGCACCGCGAACAGGGTACCCACGGCTTCGCAGAACCCGTCGCCGCTGCGCCGGGCGGTGATGTAGGTCGGTGGCGACACCAGCCGGTCGCGCATGTCGAGCACGTTGGCGACGCCGATCGAGTGCGGGAAGTAGGCAAACATCGAGCAGTCGTTCGGCGAATCGCCGAGATAGACGAAGCGCTCGCGGTGGGCATCGAGGTCGAGGTCCAGCACTTCATTGAAGAAGCGGCGGGTCATGCTCAGCTTGTCGTAATCGCCGAACCAGCCGTTGACATGAGCGGCGCTGGCCATGGCGGTCAGGCCGCTTTCGCGCATGATCTCGAGGATTCGATCGACCTTGTCTGCGGGCAGGCGCGCGACGTCCTCGGCCCAGTCGATCGCCAGGTCGCATTCGCGGTACGGCTGGTCGGACGAAATCGCACAGCCGGGTACTTCAGCGACGATCCGACTGGCGATATCGACCAGTGCCGCCCGGTTCGCCTGCCGGACCTCGGGCGGGTCGACATACATGCGGCGCATCCGGTTCCTCTGCAGGTCGCGCCAGAAGCACAGCGCGCCGCCTTCGCCCACCACGGCGCGCACCGGCCACATGCGCGCGATATGGTCACACCAGCCGGCCGGTCGCCCGGTGACGAGCACGGTAATCAGGTCGGCGTCGTGCAGGCGCTCCAGCGCAAGATAGGCGTCGCTGGTGAGACGTCCGTCGGTCGTGAGCGTGTCGTCGAGATCGAACAGCACACCGCGCACACGCGCCCGGGCGACCGCCGGAAAGTCGGACAGCAGGCGCATGGAATCACCTCACTGCAGGGGCTCGATACGGGAATACCCGGGCTCGTGCGCGGGTCAGCGCTTCTGGCGGAACTTGCGGATCGATGCAATCTGTGCGGCGAGGGTAGCCAGTTCGGCCTGCGCGGTCGCGACCTCGAGCTGACCCTTCGCGTTGCGCAGGGTTTCTTCGGCCTGCTTGCGGGCTTCCTCGGCCTTGGCCTCGTCGAGGTCATGGCCGCGGATGGCGGTGTCGGCAAGCACGGTCACCGTCTTCGGCTGCACTTCGAGGATGCCACCGGCGACGAACACGAACTCTTCGTCGTCCTGGCCGGCAACCTTGATGCGTACTGCACCCGGCTTGATGCGGGTGATCAGCGGCGTGTGCTGCGGATAGATGCCCAGCTCGCCGGCTTCGCCCGGCAGGACGACGAATTCGGCCTCGCCGGAGAAGATGCTCTCTTCGGCGCTGACGACGTCTACGTGGATGGTGTTGGCCATGGCGGTCTGGGTTCTGTCCGGTCGATGCTGCGGTTACTGCAGGGTCTTGGCTTTTTCGAAGGCTTCTTCGATCGTGCCGACCATGTAGAACGCCTGTTCGGGCAGGGCATCGCACTCGCCGTCGACGATCATCTTGAAGCCCTTGATTGAGTCTTTCAGCTCGACGATCTTGCCCGGCGAGCCGGTGAACACCTCGGCGACGTTGAACGGCTGCGACAGGAAGCGCTGGATCTTCCGTGCACGCGACACCGCCAGCTTGTCTTCCGGCGACAGCTCGTCCATGCCCAGGATCGCGATGATGTCGCGCAGTTCCTTGTAGCGCTGCAGGGTCTGCTGCACCGCGCGCGTCACGTTGTAGTGCTCTTCGCCGATCACGTTCGGGTCGAGCTGGCGCGAGGTGGAGTCGAGCGGGTCGACCGCCGGGTAGATACCGAGCGAAGCGATGTCGCGCGACAACACGACGGTTGCGTCGAGGTGGGCGAAGGTGGTCGCCGGCGACGGGTCGGTCAGGTCATCCGCGGGAACGTACACGGCCTGGATCGAGGTGATCGAGCCGACCTTGGTCGACACGATGCGCTCCTGCAGACGGCCCATCTCTTCGGCCAGCGTCGGCTGGTAACCCACCGCCGACGGCATGCGGCCAAGCAGCGCCGACACTTCGGTACCGGCCAGGGTGTAGCGGTAGATGTTGTCGACGAAGAACAGGATGTCACGGCCCTCGTCGCGGAACTTCTCGGCCATCGTCAGGCCGGTCAGCGCCACGCGCAGCCGGTTGCCCGGCGGCTCGTTCATCTGGCCGAACACCATCGCGACCTTGTCGAGCACCTTCGACTCTTCCATCTCGTGGTAGAAGTCGTTGCCCTCACGGGTGCGCTC
>JBILGF010000069.1:0-9689 GCA_044351195.1 Burkholderiales bacterium | reverse complement strand
GCGGCCGACAACCTGTTCTGGCTGGGCCGCTATTCCGAGCGCGCCGAGGGTACGGCCCGGCTGCTGCGCACCATCCTGCAGAAGCGCGACGAGGCCCTGCAGTACGACGATCCAGAGCACGCACAGTGCCTGCATGCGCTGCTGCGCTCGCTCACCCACTCCACCGCGACCTACCCCGGCTTCATGGCAGAGGATGGCCGCCTGCAGCGGCCCGACGACGAACTGCTCGATGTCGCCTGCGCCGCCGCGCGCAACGGCAGCCTCGCCCATTCGCTGCAGGCCCTGATCCATTCCGCGCACGCGATCCGCGACTTCTGGTCATCGGATTCCTGGCGCGTGCTCGACACCATCGATACCCAGCTCGCGGCGCTGCGCAGCCGCCATGGCGTTAACATCGGAAACCTGTCCGAGCAGCTGAACCAGCTCGTGGTGTCGCTGGCCGCCTTCAACGGCCTGACCAGCGACCGGCTGATGCGCGACGAGGCGTGGCGTTTCCTCGACATGGGCCGCCGGATCGAACGCGCACTGCTGCTGGCCTCGCTCACCCGATCGACCGTCGCGGTGCATACGGAAGAACCGGTCGAAGCGCTGCTGCTCGACGCGGTGCTCTCCACCGGCGAAAGCATCCTCACCTATCGCCAGCGCTATCGTTCCTACCTCGAAGTGCGCACCGTGCTCGAGCTCATGCTGCTCGACGTCAACAATCCGCGCGGCATGATCCACCAGCTGGTCCGGCTCCAGGAAACGCTGTCCGGGCTGCCGGCCGAAGCGGCCACCGCCACGGGCGGTGCCGAGCTGTGCGAACGCGACCGGCTGGCGCTCGAAGCGGTGACCCAGCTGCGCCTTGTCAGTCTCGACCGGCTCGTGCGCTGCGAGCCCGGATCAGCGCTGCGCCACGACCTCGACCAGACCATGGCGCGCATCACCCACCTGCTGACCCGGATGTCCGAGGTGATCTCCGACCAGTACTTCGCCCACCTGCGCGAGAGCCAGCAACTTGCGCAGGCGCGCGTCGAGATCGGCTGATGGCCGGCCTGCGATGAACTACCGGATCACCCACCGCACCGAGTACCACTACGCCGAACCGGTCGACACTGGCTACAACGAGGCACGCCTGCTGCCACGGGCAGTGCCGCGCCAGGTCGCTGCCACGTCCGCGCTGGAGATCCACCCACGTCCGTCCGACTGTCGCGAACGTCTCGACTATTTCGGGAACCGGGTCGCCAGCTTCTCGATAGACCAGCCGCACCGTTCGCTGGTGGTGGCCGCCACCAGCGAGGTGAGCGTCGAACCACGATCAGGGCGGCTCGACCTGTTCGAGGGCGAGTCCTGGGAGACCAGCCGCGGCATGCTGATGCAGTCGAGCGACGCCGAGTCCCTGCTAGCGCGTGATTTCGCGCTCGACTCGCCGCTGGTGGCGGCCGAGCACGGGCTGGCCGACTATGCTGCAGCCAGCTTCCCGCGCGGCCGCTCTCTGCTCGAATCGGTACACGACCTGATGGAGCGCATCCATCGCGAGTTCCGCTATGACCCGGAGTTCACCACCCTGTCGACGCCCCTGGCGAAGGTACTGGAACACCGGCGTGGCGTATGCCAGGATTTCGCGCACCTGGCGATCGGCTGCATCCGCTCGCAGGGGCTTGCCGCGCGCTATGTCAGCGGCTACATCGAGACACTGCCGCCGCCGGGAAAGCCGAGGCTGGTCGGCGCCGACGCCTCCCACGCCTGGTTCTCGGTGTTCGTTCCGGGCGGCGGGTGGGTCGATTTCGACCCGACCAACAACCAGGTACCCGAGACCCAGCACATCACGGTGGCCTGGGGCCGCGACTACTCCGACGTCACGCCACTCAAGGGCATCATCTTCGGCGGCGGCAAGATGAGCATGAAGGTGTCGGTGGATGTACTGAACCTCGACATGGCAGCCACGCCGCCCGCGAACGCCGCCTGCGCACCGTCCACCGGCAGCACCGGCAGCACCGGCCAGCGCCAGTCATGACCTATTGCTGCGGCATCCATGTCGAAGACGGCATCGTGTTCGCGTCCGATACCCGGACCAACGCCGGGCCTGACCACATCGCCGTGGTGCCGAAGATGTCGGTCTGGGAGCGCCCGGGCGACCGGGTGATCGTGCTGCTGGTATCGGGCAACCTCGCGATCACCCAGAAGATCATCAACCTGCTGAACGAGCGCCTGCATTCGGCCGGGCAGTTCGATCTCTGGAGCGCCACCACCCTGTTCGGCGTGGCCCAGGTGATCGGTGATACCGTGCGCGAGGTGCACAGGCTCGACAGCGAGGCGCTGCGCAGCTTCGGCTACGAGTTCTCGGTCTCGCTGATCCTTGGCGGCCAGATCGCCGGCGAAGCCCCGAGGCTGTTCAACATCTACGCGGCCGGCAACTTCGTCGAGGCCACCCGTGAGACGCCCTACTTCCAGATCGGCGAGGTGAAGTACGGCAAGCCGATGCTCGACCGCGTGGTCACCGCCGAAACGCCGCTGGTCAAGGCGGCCAAGTGCGCTCTGATATCCTTCGCATCGACCCTGCGCAGCAATGTCACCGTGGGCATGCCGATCGACCTGCTGATCTACCGACGCGACCGGCTCGAGGTCGACTTCCGACGCCGCTATCCGCCGAACGATGCGTACTTCGAAGGGCTCAGTTCGGTGTTCAACGAAGGCATCATCCAGGTCTTCGACGGGCTGCCGGATCCGGACTGAGCCGTCCCGGTCAGCGCCCCGGGGCCGGGTTGGACGCGTGCCAGAGCATCCACCCACCCCAGGCGACCGCCAGCAGCATCACGGCCCCCCCGGTGAACTTCACCAGGTTGCCGAGCAGGACGTCGTACTGCGCGATACCCAGGGTGTGGAGCAGGTACTGCCAGTCGTGGCCGTCGCGTTCAGCCCCGGTGCCGCCGCCGAGCAGTTGCAACTCGAGCTTGCGCGCATCGGCGATGTAGGGCGCGCAGTCGGTCAGGCTCTGCCCGAACCACCACAGACCGACCGATGCACCGACCGTGTCGTCGCGCTTCACGATGAACGCGATGCACACGATCAGCGGCAGCGCCAACTGCCCCAGCGTGCCACCGAGCACGTGCATGAAGCGGCCGAACGGAAGCATCAACACGTGCCCGGCCTCGTGGAGCACCAGGTTCACGCCGTGCAGGAAGCCGTTCCATGCATCGGCCGTGCGCACGTCACCCAGGATGAACGGCCAGCTCCAGAGGAACAGCACCGTCAGCAGCAGGCCGTGCGCGATACGCGAACCGCTGCCCATCGATCGGGGCGGCACCGACAGGCGTGCGATGAACGCTCCTCCCCGGCCTTCAAGCCACCGGGGGCGAACACCCCCGGCGCCGCCCGCCCCCGCCTCGTCCGGGCCGCTGCCGGCCTGGGCATCGAGCCATTTCGAGAACACCAGCCCGCACCGGTCGCAGGAGACCGCTGGCCCTTCGCGCGTACGCCCGCGTGGCGCCGAGCACTTCGGGCAGGACACCGGATACATCAGCGCCCCCGCATCGTCCGGGTCTTCCGCGTCGCCCGCCGGCAGGCTGGCTCAGCCGGCATTGCCGTCCAGAAAAGGCTTCAGGCAGGCGCAGGCCATCTCGTGCACCGGGGTGGGTACGCCGAGTTCGCGTCCCTTGCGCACCACCAGCCCGGACAGGCTCTCGAGTTCCAGCCGCTTGCCGCGGCTCAGGTCGTGGTACATCGACGCATACATGTCGGCCGGGAAGCCCTGGTGCTGTTTCACCTTGGCCTCGACAATGTCGACCGGCAGGTCGATGCCCATTGCACGCGCGACTGCCGCCGCTTCGGCGAAACCCTGGCGCGCGATCTCGAGCAGGTCGGGGTCGTGGTAGATGACCCCGGCCGGGCGGCGTACGAGCGCGGTCAGCGCCGCGTTCGTGCTCAGGCCGACGAACTTGCTCCACTGCGCGGCGCGGATGTCCTTGACGACGGTCGCTCCGAAGCCGGCGGCGAGGCAGGCCTCGCGGAAGTGACGTGCGCGGTCGGACAGGCTGCCGTCGGCCTCGCCGAACTCGAGCGCCGGGTTCGCCGAGTTGTAGCGCACCCTGCCGGGTGCCTCGATCACCGCGGACACGAAAGCGAGGCCACCCAGCACGCGGCCGGCACCGACCACCGCACCGATACGGTGCTGGCCGTCGACCCCGTTCTGCAGGCTGATGCAGATGCCGCCGCGGTCGAGCAGCGGTGCAATCGCCCGCGCGGCCGCTTCGGTGTCGAACAGCTTGACGCAGAACAGCACCACGTCGACCGGCGCGACCGATGACGGGTCGTCGGTCGCCACCGCCTGCGGCAGATGGATATCGCCAGCCGGCCCGACCAGCGAGAATCCGCCGGCTCGGATCGCGTCGAGGTGCGCGCCACGCGCGATGAACACCACCTCGTTGCCTGCCGCGGCGAGCTTCGCCCCGTAGTAGCCGCCGATGCCGCCGGCGCCCATGATCGCGATGCGCATTGCCGTCCTTCCGTGTCCGTTGCAGCCCGCCCCGCGTTGCACAGGGACTGGTGGCCGATCGAGGATGCCGCGGCTGCGCTCAGGGCACGATGCCCGGTGGCAACCCTTCGATGTATTCGCAGATCTCGCCGGGCCGGGTCAGCCAGACCCGGTCGCGATGGCGCAGGATGTGTTCGACCACCCGTCGGAAATGATGCAGCCGGTAGGGTTGCCCGAGCACGAAGCTGTGCAGCACGATCGGCATCACCAGCGGGCGACGCGCCGACTCGGCGAGCATCTCGTCGAACTGCGCGATCAGGTTGCTGCACAGTTCCTCCGACCCGGTCCGGCGCGATACCGCCTCGACCGAGTCGTTCAGGTCGTGCGCATAAGGCACCGATAGTATCGGCCCGTGCTTCGTGCGGAACCAGACCGGCTGGTCGTCGAGCGACCAGTCCATCATGTAACGGTAGCCCGCCTCTTTCAGCAGGTCGAGCGAATCGTGGGTCTGGGCGATGTAGGGCGCGAGCCACCCCAGCGGCTTGCGTCCCCAGTGCTTCTCGATCGCCGCAGTGGCCTCGCCGATGCAGCGGCGCTCTTCATCGAGCGGCATCTCGGTCTGGCGCTCGGAATTGGTACGGCCATGGCCGACGATCTCGTCGCCGCGTGCGGCATATGCCTCGACCAGTTCAGGGCAGTAGTCGTACAGCGCGCTGTTGATCAACATCGCATAAGGCAGGCCGTATTCCTCGGCGAACTCGAGCAGGCGCCAGGCGCCGACGCGATTGCCATAGTCGCGCCACGCGTAGCTGCGCACGTTGGGTTGCGGCTGCGGCACCCCGTAGTCGTTGCCCAGCCCTTCGCCGAACGCGAAATGCTCGACATTCAGGCTGAAGTGCACGGCCAGCCGCTTGCCGCCCGGCCAGCTGTAGTCGGGACGCCGGCTGATCGGGGAGTAGTCGTACCTGCCGTGGCTCTTGAGCATGGATCGCCTTCCTGTCGGTTCAGGCTACAAACATAAGCCGCACCGTGCCGCAGGTCAACGCGGGCGCAGGACAGTCCTGCCCACCCGGCAACCGGGGCCATCCGGAATGCGGCGAACCGTCGATGCCAGCGCGCCAGGTGACCCTCGGGGAAAATCTTCTCGCGCCGTGGGCCGGGCCATTCGGCGTGGAGACACCGACGACCGGGGGGCGGTTGACTGCCGGACCCGCAAGGGCGACGTTCTATCCCAGGCGAGGATCCAGGTTGGCGTTCGGCGCCAGGGCCTTGTAGGGGTGTGCACGCAATACAGCGTCATCGAGTTCCACACCGATTCCCGGCGTATCGGGCACCTCGAAACAGCTGTTGACAAGCCTGGGCTGGAATCCTTTGACCACGTCGACATAAAGCGGGCTTTCGGCCAACTGGACTTCGAGAATCTGAAACGCGGGTGCGATGGCGCATAGATGAACGCTCGCCATGTTGCATATCGGGCCGCTGGGGTTGTGAGGGGAGAACCCGACATTGCCGGACGCACATGTTTCGGCGATGTTCAGCATCTCGGAGTATCCGCCAGCATATTTGATGTCAGGCATCACTATATCCAGCAAACGACCTTCGACAAAAGGCTTGAAACCGGAGACCGAAACCTGCCGCTCAGCGCCAGCGAGTTTCATTCCGTGCTGGCATGCCTGATCACGAATGCGTTGAATGGAAGAAAATCCGTCCGGGTTTTCAGATGTGGGACATTCAAGCCAATACAGACGTGCAGCCTGCAGGTCGCGGATCAACTGTAATGCACCGGATTCGTCGAACCGCCAGTGGCAATCCACCATGATGTCGATATCGGGACCGACTGCCTCCCGGATGGCATAAACCCGATCAATTCCGAGTTGCGTGAGCCGTTTGCGCTCGACGGCATCCGGGTGATCCGCGTAGACACCGTCAAAAGGAGCGATCTTGATCGCCGCATAGCCTGCAGCAACGGCATTGCGTGCAGCTTGCGCAATTCCATCGGGCGAGCGATTCCTTGCACCCCGATTGATATTGGCATAAACCCGCACGGCTTTGCGCGCAGCCTTGCCAGCAAGCAGCACATGAACAGGCACCCCGGCCAATCGGGCCCGCAAATCCGTAATGGCCTGTTCAGTGGCGCTCGCAACGGAACTTGCGATCAGGCCTCCGGGAGAGTGCGGGTAGACGCGCAGCAGCGGGATTGCCTCGTCGATGGATTTCCCTTGCAGCGCCACGCGCAGGGATTCAGCGACGGCCATCTGTGCCGGCTCCCAGCCATTCAGGGAGGCCTCGCCGAGCCCGGTCAGGCCGTTTTCGGCAGTGACTCGGATAAAAAACCAGTTGGTTCTGTCGGAAACGTTCAGTATCAGAGGTTCAAGCAATGCGATTTTCATTGGTTCAGTCCACCCGTGCCCCGGAGGCCTGGACGACCCTGGCCCACTTGGCGATATCGGATTTCATTACTGCCGTGAACTCTTCCGGTGTACTGCCGACGACCTCGCCGCCATCGGACTGGATACGTTTCCTGATTTCGTCGGTACGCAGACTTCTGACGATTTCGGCATTGAGCTTGAGGATGATTTCACGAGGCGTACCGGCAGGCGCAAGTACGCCATACCATGCCGTCGCTGAATAACCTGGCAGTCCGGTCTCCGCGATCGTGGGCAAGTCCGGAACAGCCGCTGAGCGCTGCGGGGTGCTGACTCCCAGTGCCTTCAACCTGCCATTTCGGACGTGCGTCAAGGCGGGGGGCAGGTTAACGATAGCCATCGAGATTTCCCCGGTAATGACGCCGAGTACGGCGGCCGGCGCGCCCTTGAACGGGACATGCACGATGTCGATGCCGGCAAGCGTACGAAACATTTCCCCGGACAAGTGAGCTGTACTGCCATTGCCGCCTGAGCCGAAAGTCAGTTCTCCGGGGCGTGCCTTGCCCAGCGCGACCAGATCCTTCACGGATTTCACTGGCAGCGATGGGTGCACGACGAGGATGTTAGGCGCTGTCGATACCAGGGTAACCGGTGCAAAATCCTTCACCGGGTCGTAAGGCAGCTTGCGGTAGAGGCTGGGGTTGACGGAGTGCGAGCCCGCATTACCCATGATCAGCGTATAGCCGTCTGGCGATGATCTGGCGGCTGCTTCCGACCCTATGATGCCGCCCGCGCCTGGCCGTGCTTCAACGATTACCGGCTGGCTCACGGCCTCGCTCAGCTTCTGCGCGATGGTGCGCGCCATGATGTCGGGCCCGCTGCCAGCCGCCGAGGGCACGATCATTCGGATGGCCTTGACCGGGTAAGGTGCTGGCGCCTGAGCGTTGACCATCCCCGAGGACAAGGCAGCGGTGATGGCCCCGGCAAACGTCAGATTTCCGCGCATGGCTTTCTCGATCTGTTTCGGGTCGGGCGAATATGTCAGATGGATCCGTGAAGCGCAACGCAACTGGATGCCTGATCCCGATCGTTCAGTGAAAGGCCGAGCTGATCGACTGCTGTCGCTGGCACCGTCCGTGACCTGCCGGCAGCCGCAGTTGATTCCAGTGGCGGTTCCGGAGTTGATGCGCTGGCTGACCCGGATGCAAGCAGGGAGCATGCAGGTCATATAAACTCGAGACAGAACGCCTCTCGGTCAATCCTGCGCTGCGCTCGCGAATATCGAAAGGCCCTGTTTTTATTTTCATTGCCGTTGCGATCCCGTTGCATGTCCGTGATCCACCTTGCAACGTACATGCGTCCACGGCAGGTTCAGTTCACCTTCAAGTTCAGAAATTTCCAGAGGTTCCCATGGTTCATGGATTGAAAAAGCGCTTTATATCCGTCTCGGCAGTGGCACTTTGCGTATCCGCGTTTCCGGTCGCTGCCCAGCAGGTCGGAGATTATCCCAACCGTCCGATCCGCCTCGTGGTCTCTGCGGCGCCTGGCGGCAGCAGCGACGGCGCAGCCCGTGTCATCGCGCAGCGCCTGAACGAACTGTGGAAACAGCAGATCGTCGTCGACAACCGCGGCGGGGCTGGCGGCGTGATCGGCGCGGATCTGGTCGCCAAATCCCAGCCTGACGGCTACACCATCGGCATCGTTTCGCTGCGCTTCTCGGTGAACCCGAGCCTGCTGAAGATGCCTTTTGATCCGCTCAAGGACTTCGAATTCCTGACGTTGAACGGAGCGGTCGGCAATGTACTGGTCGTCAACACCAGGTCGCCGCTGACTTCGGTCAAGGAATTGATCGCGCAGGCAAAGGAAAAACCGGGTGAGCTCACCTTTGCCTCTTCCGGTATCGGCGGTGCGCCGCACCTTGCCGGTGAATTCTTTGCGCAACAGACAGGCATCAGACTGACCCATATCGCCTACAAGGGCGGCGGCCCGGCCGTAGCCGACCTGCTGGGCAACAACGTGAGCATGAGCTTTGCGTCGATGACCTCGGCGTTACCGCATGTCAATGGCAACCGGCTGCGCGCCCTCGCCGTGGGCGCCAAGTCCCGGTCTGCCCTGCTGCCCGAGGTGCCGACCATGAAAGAGGCTGGGGCAGGCGACGTCTACGTACTCGACTGGCAGGGCATGCTGGCGCCAGCCGGTATTCCGAAACCGATCGCCGCCAGATTGTCCACGACCATTCGCGGCGTGCTCAAAGAGCCGGAAACCACCCGTCGCTTCGAAGCCATGGGCCTCGATGTCATGGCGACATCCGGCGAGGAGTTCCGCCAACTGGTGGCGAGCGACATCAAGCGCTGGGCCAGGGTGGTCAAGGAAGCCAATATCAAGATCAACTGAACGCCAGTCCGGTTCCACGCCACTCCGGGCCGTATCCGCGGCCCGCTTTTCATCGTGCGTCCAGCATGCGCGCACTTTTCCGGCTGTCGAGGCAGGCCGCCCGCCTCAACATGCCGGTTGGTTTGTCTTGCTGTAGCCGCTGTGTCTTTTTGCCGCGCGCCAGTCACCACCCCGCCTGTTCGCTGTCGATCCGGACAGCCAGGCGGCGCGCGGGTGGCATGATCGAGGGGTCGGAGGAACGGAGAGGCGGCGATGGTGTCGGGCATCGGTCAGGTCGAGCAGGGGCACGGGGCCGCCATCTGGCGCGTGAAGGCACCGGACACGGGGCAGCCGGTCGCGGTGCGCCTGAGCGGGCGATGGCACCTCCAGGCGCTGGCCGCGCGCCAGCGGGAGATCGCGGCGGATCTCGACCGGCTGGTCGCGCGCCACCCGCAGGCCGGATGGGACCTGCGCGAGCTGGCGCGGCTCGACAGCCT
>JBILGF010000152.1:0-7180 GCA_044351195.1 Burkholderiales bacterium | reverse complement strand
GGTCGAGCACCTCGGCGATCTCGCGCAGCACCAGCGGCCGCATCGCGACCTCGCCATGCTCGAAGAACTGGCGCTGCCGGTCGACGATCGCCTGCGAAACCCGCTGGATCGTGTCGAACCGCTGCTGTACGTTCTTTATCAGCCACTTGGCTTCCTGCAGCTGGCCGGAGAGCTGGCTGTGCGAGGCGTCCCGGTTGCGGCGCAGTATGTCGGCGTACATGCGGTTGATGCGCAACTTCGGCATCGCATCGGGATTGAGCGAGGATACCCAAGCGCCCTTGACCTTCCGGACCACCACGTCGGGGATCACGTAGCGGGTGTCGACCGTGGCGAACGGTGCACCCGGCCTGGGATTGAGCTTGCCGATGAGCTCCTGGGTGCCGCGCAGCCGATCTTCGTCGCAGCGAAGCGTGCGCCGCAGCCGGGTGAAGTCGCGTGCGGCAAGGGCATCGAGATGATCGTGCACGACGATCAGTGCCTCGGTGCGGCACGGGACAGCCGGGGACATCGCCTGCAACTGCAGGCCGAGGCATTCGCCCAGCGTCCGCGCCCCGACGCCGATCGGATCGAAATGCTGCAGGTGCTTGAGCGCGATCTCGAGTTCTTCGGCCTCGATCATCGCCTCTTCCGGCAGGATGCTCGCGATCTCGGACAGGTCTTGCGACAGGTAGCCGTCCTCGTCCAGCGCCTCGATCAGCAGTTCGATGATCACCTTGTCGCGCTCGGGCAGGGGCGTGAGCGACAACTGCCCGAGCAGGTGCTCGCGCAGCGTCGGCGAGCTCGCGGCCTGCTGCGAGTATTCGCTGTCATCGTCGCTGTCGCGCGCGCCGAAGCTGCCTTCGTCGGACGACCAGCTGGAGTCGGGCAGGCCGTCGAATTCGAACCCATCACCGTGTTCGGCTGCCTGGTCGGTGGGGCGGTCGTCGCTGCGGACCTCGGCTTCCGGTTCGGTGGCGCTGCTGCCGGATTGCTCGGTGCCCGGCTGCCCGGCGGGCAGTGGCTCGAGCGCGGGATCGCCATCGTCATCGCGCTCGAGCAGCGGATTGTCCTGCAGGAAGCGTTCGAGCTCCTGGTTCAGGTCAAGAGTGGACAGCTGCAGCAGCCGGATCGACTGCTGCAGCTGCGGCGTGAGCGTCAGGTGCTGGGACAGTCGGAGCTGCAGGGCGTTTTTCATTGCATCCGGCCGGCGCGCATGTACGCCTCATCACGGGGGATCGTGGCGTACTGACGAATGAGGGGGCGGAGGTTTCTCGGGCACATGGCTGACTTCGCGCGGGGCCTGATCACAGGCGGAAGTGCTCCCCGAGGTAAACCTTACGGACGTCATCATTATAGACAATTTCCTCCGGCTTGCCGGAAGCCAGAACCGTGCCGTCGTTGATGATGTAGGCCCGGTTGCAGATGCCCAGGGTCTCGCGCACGTTGTGGTCGGTGATCAGCACGCCGATGCCCTTTTCGCGCAGGAAGCCGATGATCTTCTGGATGTCGATCACGGCGATCGGATCGACGCCTGCGAACGGTTCGTCGAGCAGGATGAAGCGCGGCTCGGTCGCCAGTGCGCGGGCGATCTCGCAGCGCCGGCGTTCGCCCCCGGACAGGCTGATCGCAGGATTCCGGGCGAGGTGCGAGATGTGCAGTTCCTCGAGCAGCTCTGCCAGCCGGGTCTCGACATCGGCGGGCGACAGGTTTCGCAGCTGCAGTACCGCGCGCACGTTGTCCGCCACCGTCAGGCGCCGGAAGATCGATGCTTCCTGCGGCAGGTAGGACAGGCCGAGCCGCGCGCGCCGATGGATCGCCAGCCGGGTCAGGCACTGGTCATCGATGAAGATGTCGCCCGCATCGACGGCGACCAGGCCGACGATCATGTAGAAACAGGTGGTCTTGCCGGCACCATTGGGGCCGAGCAGGCCGATCACCTCGCCGCTGTGCACCTCGAGCGATACTTCCTTCACCACCTTGCGCAGGCGGTAACGCTTCTGCAGACGGTCTACACGCAGCACGCTCATTGCCGGGCCACCGGACACGCGGGGTAAGGGATCGCGCGGGCCACCCTGGTCAGTCATTCACGCGGATTGGCGATCGAAGGCGAGGGCTTGATCCGGAGCGGCGGCGGTGTCGGTCGTGACTTGTCCGCAGTCGTGCCCTGCCCGGCATCTTCCCTGGGCTTGGGCTGGATCACCGCACGCACCCGGCCATCCGGGTTGTTGCCGGACGCAGCGGCCTTGCCACCGCCCACCACACGGAAGACCTCGCTCTGCAACTCGTAGATCATGAAATCGCCGCGGACTTCGTCGGCACCGCGCAGCAGGCGGGCGCGCGTGAAGAATTGCACCGTTTCCTTGCGCCCGTCGTACTCGATCCGGTCGGCCCAGCCCTCGACGAACTCGTCCACGCCATCGCGTTTCTGCCGGAAGTAGGCCTGCGCCTTCGGGCCGCCGAAGGCGATGCCGTAGTTGAAGCCCTGCTTGTCCTGGCGCACGATCACGCGGTCGCCGCGAATGATCAGCGTGCCCTGCGTGATCTGCACGTTGCCGGTGAAGACGCTCTCCTGCCGGATATCGTCGACCTGCACCCTGTCGGCCTCGATGTTGATCGGTTTGTCGCGATCGCCCTTCTCGGCAAGCACGGGTACGGCCAGCAGCAGGAGCAGCGCCAGCACGGCGCGCGCCGCCGGTCGGCCGGACGCCGGTCGGGCCGCAGCCGCTGCCGCTGTCGAAGCCGCAGCCGCAGCCGCAGTCGAAGCCGCAGTCCCAGCCGCAGCTGCGCAGGCGTGTTCTTCGCGAGCGTCCGCCCGTGCCGTGCGGCAACCGCCGTCGGCGCTGGACGGGCTGGGAGACGGCATCTGGGTTGGCGGCATGGATGCGGGAGGGACTGGCGATTCGCGGACGGGACGCTGGCTCAGGGACGGACGGCGGGCGATACCTGCCAGGTGGTGCGCACATCGCGCAGCAACTCGAGCTGACGGGTGTTGTAGTCGAATTCTAGGCCAATCGCATGGGTGCGGGAGGTTGCATCGCGGATCACCACCGGCTGGTCGGTCTGTGCGAACCCCTTGCCCGGCGTGACGGTCAGGCTGTCGGTGAGCAGTACGAGTTCGCTCTGGTTCGCGACCGCTGCCCGGGTGAGATGCACGTTGCCCGACATGTGGATCACCTCGCCGTCGCTCGACAGCTGGGCGCGGTCTGCGCTCGCGCTGACCGCGAGCCGCTTGTCGGTGTAGTGGACCAGCCGTGGAAGGTCCAGGTGTGTCGTGTCGTCGTCGAGGAAGTGGCTCATGCGCGTTGCCCGCAGCATGTGCCTCGGCAGGCCATCGACGCCGGTCTGGCTGGCCACGAAATTGTCGATGATGAAATCGGGGTCGTGCCGCTTCATCCTTTCCTGTGCCGGGGCAGTACGCACGACCGCGTCGAGCCAGAAGCTGAGCGCGGTGAGCAGCGCCACCACGAACAGCGGGAAGGCCAGTGCGAGGCGGTCACTCATCATCGCGCGTTGCCCCGTGCCCGGATGCGTGGCCCTGGACTGCTCATCGATCGGACTCGTCGAGCAGGTCATGCCGGCCGATGCCATGCAGCAGCCGGTCGCACAGTTCGCGCACGGCACCCGCGCCACCGGGCGCCCGGGTGAGGGCATCGGCCTGCAGCTTCACGGCCGGCGGCGCATGGGGAACCGTGAACGCGATCGCGCAGCGGCGCATCAGCGGCAGGTCGGCGAGATCGTCGCCGATGCACAGCACGTGTTCGAAGCCGATGCCGATCTCGTCGAGCAGGGCCTGCAGCACCGGCAGCTTGTCGCCGATGCCCTGATGCAGACGTACTACCCCCAGTTCGCGCGCGCGCGCGGCCACCGCCGGGGAGTCGCGCCCGGATATCCACGCCACCTCGACGCCGGCGCGCATCACCTGCTTGATCCCGTGTCCATCGAGCACGTGGAAGGTCTTGGTCTCGATGGTGCCGCCGGTCGCGTCCGCACCGATGGCCCCGGTCGGCGACTGCGCCGGCGCGGCGATGGCCAGCGTACCGTCGGTGAGCACGCCATCGACATCGAATACGGCGAGCCGGATCTGCCGCCAGCGTTCGGAGAGGGGGGGCCTGCCGATGGCGCTCACACCACGCCCGCTGCGAACAGGTCGTGCATGTTGAGTGCGCCCACCACGCGGTTGTCGGCCGCCACTACCGGAAGCTGGCTGATGCGGTGCTGTTCCATCAGCGCGACGGCCTCGACCGCCAGCGCCTGCGCGCCGATCGAGCGCGGCGAGCCGTTCATCACCGTGTCGACGGTGATGCTGCGCAAATCGGACACCCGGTCGATCAGCCGCCGCAGGTCGCCGTCGGTGAACACGCCGAGCAGCTGTTGCTGGTCGTCGACCACCAGGGCCAGTCCCATGCCTTTGCGGCTCACCTCGACGATGACCTCGGCCAGCGTGGCGGCGGGGGCCACCAGCGGCAGGGCGTCGCCGGTGCGCATGACATCGCCGACATGGGTGAGCAGCCGCAGGCCGAGCTTGCCGCCAGGATGGGAACGCGCGAAGTCTTCCGGGCCGAAGCCGCGCGCATCGAGCAGCGCCACCGCGAGTGCATCGCCGAATGCGAGCGCGGCAGTCGTGCTCGCCGTCGGGGCCAGACCGAGCGGACAGGCTTCCTCCGCGACGCTGGCGTCGAGCAGTGCATCGGCTTCGCGGGCGAGCGCCGATTGCGGACGCCCGGTGATCACGATCAGACGAGCGCCCTGGCGCTTGACCACCGGCACGATGCGCAGAAGCTCCTCGGTCTCGCCGGAATAGGACAGGACGATCAGGACGTCATCGCGGGTGATCATGCCCAGGTCGCCATGCATCGCTTCGGCCGGGTGCACGAAAAACGCGGGCGTGCCGGTGCTGGCCATGGTCGCGGCGATCTTGCGTGCGATGTGTCCGGACTTGCCGATGCCGCTGACGACCACGCGTCCGCGGCAGGCGAGTACCAGGTCGAGCGCATGCAGGAAACGCTCGTCGAGCCGGTCGGCGAGTGCAGCAACCGCAGCCGATTCGATCTCGAGCACCCGGCGCCCGAGCGCCAGCGCCTGGACCGATGCGCGCGGCGAAGCTGCAGCGGCGGCATCTGCTGCCGCAGGGCGGCCGTCGGGACGGGTGACGGGACGGGTGACGGGCCTGGCGACGGGCGGTTTCATCTTGGCCGGATGTTACCATCGACGACCAGAGGCCCGGCCGCGCAGTCGCATGGACAGTACCCTTCGCTTCGTTCTGACCCTGCTCGCCGCGGCCGTGGTGGTGGTGGTGATCTGCCGCTCGATGAAGCTGCCGCCACTGCTCGGCTACCTGATCGTCGGAATCGCGGTCGGGCCGAATGCGCTGGGCTGGGTGCCCGATTCCGAAGCAGTCGCGCATCTGGCCGAGTTCGGGATCGTGTTCCTGATGTTCACCATCGGGCTCGAGTTCAGCCTGCCACGCCTGGTCGCGATGCGCGGCCTGGTGCTGGGACTGGGCGGCGCGCAGGTCGGGGTGACGGCCCTGGTCGCAACCGGGCTCGCGATCGGCATCGGGCTGCTCGCCAGCGGCACGATCGGATGGCAGGCGGCAGTCGTCCTCGGTTGCGCGCTGGCGATGTCCTCCACCGCGATCCTCGCCAAGACGCTGGCCGAGCGGCTGGAGCTGAACTCCGAGCATGGACGACGCATCATCGGCGTCCTGCTGTTCCAGGATCTCGCGGTGGTGCCGATGCTGGTGCTGGTGCCGGCGCTGACGGCACCGGCGGGCGACCTGCCGGCGGCGCTGGCGCTGGCGACGGCGAAGATCGCGGTGACGCTGTTCGTGCTGCTCAAGCTCGGCCAGCCGCTGATGCGCCGCTGGTTCCATCTGGTGGCCCGGCAGAAGTCGGCGGAGCTGTTTGTCCTGAACGTGCTGCTGATCACGCTCGGCCTGGCATACCTCACTTCCAGCATGGGACTGTCGCTCGCCCTGGGTGCCTTCGCCGCAGGCGTGCTGATCTCCGAGACCGAGTACCGGTTCCAGGTCGAGGAGGATATCAAGCCGTTTCGCGACATCCTGCTCGGGTTGTTCTTCATCACGGTCGGCATGCTGGTCGACCTGGCCTGGATCGCGCACAACCTGCTGCTGGTGGGCGCGGTGCTGGTGGCGATCCTTGCGGTGAAGTCGCTCGTGCTGCTCGGGGTGCTGGCACTGTGGCGCACCGATTCGGGCGTGTCGCTGCGAGTGGCGCTCGCGCTGGCGCCGGCCGGCGAGTTCGGCTTCGTGCTGCTCACCCTCGCGCTGGGCCAGGGCACGCTGTCTGCGACCGTCATGCAACCGGTCCTGGCTGCGATGGTGCTGTCGATGATCGCCGCGCCGTTCATCATCGAGCACAGCGAGCACCTGGTCCGGCGCTGGCGCGGGTCCGACTGGATGAGCCGCGCCATGCAAATCACCCGGATCGCCTCGCAGACGATGGTTGCCGATCGCCACGTGATCATCTGCGGCTACGGCCGCAGCGGCCAGAACCTCGCGCGGCTGCTCGAGGCAGAGCAGGTCCCGTTCTTCGCACTCGACCTCGACCCGGTGCGGGTGCGCGAGGCAGCGGCGGCGGGCGAACACGTGGTGTTCGGGGATGCTGCCCGGCGCGAGGTTCTGCAGGCTGCAGGGCTGGCGCGCGCACGAGCGCTGGTGATCAGCTATGCCGACGTTCATTCGGCGCTGCGCATCCTCGAGGTGGTGCACGAGATCAGGCCCGAGCTGCCGGTCATCGTGCGCACCGTCGACGACACCGACATCGAGCGGTTGCGGGCTGCAGGTGCCGCGGAGGTGGTGGCCGAGATCATGGAAGGCAGCCTGATGCTCGCCTCGCATGCGCTGATGGTGCTGGGCGTGCCGCTCAACCGCGTGCTGCGCCGCATCCGCAGCGCGCGCGAGGAGCGCTACGGAATGTTCCGCGGTTTCTTCCACGGCGCCAGCGACCATCCCGGCGAAGGCACGGACGATGTGTTCCTGCATGCCGTGGTGCTGGTGCGGGGCGCGCGGGCAATCGGTCGTCGGCTCGGCGATATCGGCCTCGATGCCCTGCTTGCCGATGTCAGCGCGATCCGGCGCCGCGGCGTTCGCGCGCTCAGTCCCGCAGCAGAGACCGAGTTGCGCGAAGGCGATATCGTCGTGCTGCGCGGCGATGCCGCTGCGGTTGCAGCGGCCGAGATC
>JBILGF010000520.1:0-2503 GCA_044351195.1 Burkholderiales bacterium | reverse complement strand
AGGGCGTGTGACGCGGCGGTGCCGCAGGGTCAGAAGACGAGCGCGCCCCCGCAGTTCGACTCGCCACCGGTCGCGTTCCAGGTGCCCTGCGGCGGGCCGGCAGTGTTTGCGCACGAGGGCGCTGCGGCGCCACCGACCTGCGGCGCGGCCGCCGCGTTGCCGCGGTAGGGCGAGAACTGGAATGCTCCGGAGAACGGGCGGCCATCGTCGATCTTGCGGTCGATCTCGGCGATGATCTCGACCGGGATCTGCGCGCCGGTCTTCAGGTTGTGGCGCTGGGCGCTGGTACCGCCCGCGCCGTAGGCGTCATCGAATACCAGTTGCAGGAACACGTTGTACGGATTGGTCGGCGTGGTGGTCAGCGACTCGGTGGTGCTGCAGTCGAAGGTGCCGGTGATGAACCCCGCCTTCGACAGGTGTTCCCAGGCGAGGATCGATTCCAGCACCGGGTTGGCATCGATCACGCCGTTGCCGTTGCCGTTGCCCCCGCCACAGGTCGTCGTCATGTTGGCGATGTTCCGCGCGGCCTGGTTGTAGTCGCCGGGAAGCGCCCGGAACCGGTCCTGGAACCCGAAGAAGGCCGCCTTCACGCCATCCTGGGCGGAGATCAGGTTGCGCACCCGCGCGCTGGTGACCAGTTCCTGGCCCTTGAGCACGCCGCCGAGCAGAAGGCCGATGATGACCAGGACGATCGCGATCTCGATCAGGGTGAAGCCGCGCTGGTGGTTGGACATGGAGATCCTTTGCAGAGCGCTCGTGCCCTGGCCGTCACGAGCGGTCATGAGCTGTCATCAGGCAATGTGCAATGTGCAATGTGCAGGCGGTTCGCGCACGGCCGCGCGAGATCGCCTGGGATGCAGTATCCGCTGACTCGTCCACCCGGGCCGCGACCGGAAAGTCGCCGTAACCGTAGAAAGCTCCGGCTTCGATGGAAAGGCACGCCTCGATGCTGCCCCGGCTCGAAACAGCGGTCGCGGCGAAGAGACCCTCTGTCTTTGTTAGCGTCGAGATGTCAGCGATCCGGCGGGGCATCGAGCCGCTCGAGCAGGAACTGCATTTCCTGCGCGTCGGTGATCGCGCCCGCGTCGAGCAGTCCGCCGAGCAGGACCTGCGCGGCCTCGCGCTCTCCCGTGTCCGCCAGGAGCAGCACCGACATCTGGCGCACCCATCCGGGTACCGACGGGTCGGTTGCGCGATCGGTGAGCGTGCGCGCGTAGCGGATCGCCAGTGGCAGGTCGTCAAGGCGATGGCGCGCGAGGATCGCGGCGTGGGCGAGCCAGCGCCAGCGGCGGGCCGGATCGGCATGGAACCGGTCATGCACGAAGCTGAGCATCCGGCGCTGGCGCGCTGCGTCTGGCACCGATGCATACACATGCGATGCGAGCAGGAAGGGATACTGGCTGTGGGGATCGAGGTCCGATAACAGGGTCAGCCAGGAAGCCACCCGCTCGTAGTCGAGTTGCGAGAACGGAATGCTGATGCCCGGTGGGTTGTCGAACGACTGCAGGTAGAGCGTCGCGAGCTGCGCAGCCGGCAGACGGTCGCCCAGCGCGGCCACGCGCATCGTTGCGGCCCCCGGGGGCGACGGCAGGTCCGACGCACGCGCCTGCGGCGCCGGAGCCGGTGCGTGCGCGGCAAGCTGTGCGACCAGCACGACTGCGAGCGCGATGCGCACGCCGACCGGCACGGCCGACCAGGGACGTGGTGCCGGTGCCGCAGCGATGCGCGCCAGGCGCAACCCGGCGCTCACAGGTCGCGCCGGTGGAAGTCGACCAGCGCCGCAACACAGAGCAGCGCGACGCAGGCCACGCACTGCACGCCCATCAGCGCCAGCGTCGGTGCTGCGGGCAGCTCGCCGGTGAGCCAGCCGGCCTGTGCAAACCGCCCCAGTTCGGGCAGCAGCCAGGCCAGTGCGCCGACCCCCAGCTGTGCGACGTCGCGCCACGCGCCCGGCGCGAGCAGCGGCGAGGACGATGCGATCAGCACCAGCGCGTCGATCGCCCGGGCGAGCAGATAGAAGCCGGCCGTAAGCAAGGCCGCGGCAGGCATGCTGGCCAGGTTCAGCGTGAACAACAGGGCTGCTGCGACCACGATCGCGAGTTCGAACGCGAGCGTGAGGCACCAGGCTGCGGCACCGCCGGGAGACGCGAGCACGGCGAACAGCGGAAACAGCAGAAGCGCCGAAACGAGGGCTGGCAGCAGGAAGCCGGCGAGCTTGCCGATCACCCAGGTGCTGCGGTCCACTTCCAGCGCAAGCGCGACTTCGAAGCCGCGCTCGTTCAGCTCGCGGGTCAGGCTGCCGATGACATGGACGGCAAGGACGAACACCCAGGAGAACCGCACCCCGCCGGCAAGCAGGGCAGCGCGGAACCGGCTGCCCTCGGTGATCGCCAGTTCGGCGGCAAGCTGGCTCGCCGCGAACGCGCAGGCCAGCGTCAGCAGCAGCAGCCATGGCAGGCGCGATCGCCATGCCTCGAGCAGCGTGAAATGCACCACCGCGCGC